>JAEORN010000365.1 GCA_016840825.1 Candidatus Thorarchaeota archaeon
AACGCTAAAGAGAGAGCAGTCTTGACCATGTCTATTGAAAATTGGTTTGTTTCCTTTCTACCGAAATCCGGGATTTGTGGCAGCAACTCTTCGAATCGCTGTTGCATGCTCGACTTCAGTTCCACTATTCTTTCGGGAGTGAGATATTTTTGAAGCACAGCGCGCTGAACTCTTTTATTCTCCATAATGTCGCGATAAAATTTCAGCCAATGGTCCTTTCTTTGAACATAATAATTATCGGTTGATACCATGACAATCACATCAAAAATGCGAGCTTTTAACCTCTATAATCGAAGCAATAATCGTGTAGAGTGGGAAATCGGTTATGATTCTTGAAAAACAAGGTTTCGAGACTACTAAATGGTGGATTTAGAGAGAATAGAAAAGAGGCAGGTCAGACGGGATTTGCAAATCACTGATGAAATGAAATTATCAGAGTTCGAAATAGTACTCGATGATTATTGCATGTCCACCTTCGTGCCCTTCGCCATGATAATGGTATCCGAAGATTGAAGAAACGCTAACTTTACCTCCCTCAGGCCATTCCTCATCAAGTTCGAAATTCCATTCTCCCTCTGAGAAACCTTTCATTCTTGTAATCAGAGTGTCAAATGATTCATACCATTCAGAGAGTATCCTCTTAAAGGACCAACTTTCACGAATCTTTACAGCTTCCTTATTGAAGTCCGCTTCTGTTTTGTATCTGTGCCAAGGCGCTTTTCCCGACAAAACAAGATCAGCTTGTGCAATAATCTCCCAATTCCAAGCTGAAATGTGTGCAAGAATGTCCTTTACAGTCCAACTTCCTTGGACCTTGTCAGTAACCATTTGGGATTCAGTTAAGCGCGATATTACGTCTTTCAATTTTTGATGGTCATCCCTGAAGAATTGGATTGATTCTTCTTTATTCATTTAGACACTCATCCTTGAGAACGATAGGTATTCTCTTGTTTCGCAGATATGTCTGTTGTAAAGGGGAGTGGCGGTACAGACAGGATTTGAACCAGCGACCAATTCACCTAGTGCAGGGAACTCCTGTACTATCAAGCGACTCTTCTCCTGAAGCAAATCTCAGGAAAGTAAGAGCCACGATTGGAATATTGTTAGGGGCACTCTAACCAGCACTCTATACTGGGCTCAGTATCTTGAGGTCCTTTGGGCGGATGAGAGATACAGAGGTTTCGGGTATGAGAGAGATCTTATTACAGAGGCTGTTAACCTTCATGACCTAGGGAAAGGTGAGGAGTGGACGAGGTGAATCTCTATGCATCCTTAGGTTCTAATTCTCCTTTTGAGTGGAATGGAGATTACTATGACTGATACTCCCGCAAGAGCACAGATGACAATTATATGTAGTTGAAAAAGCGTGATATCTCCTTTAGGAAGGATGCTTGGGTAGTGATCTGTGCCATACCACTCAATCTCATACACTCCTATTCCATAGTAATCACTCCAGCTATTCCCAATACTTGAACCGTCATCCCAAGAATTGTCATAACCATAATCAATAGCATTCAAATACTCATTCCAACCTATGCTATTGTTGTAGATACGATTATGTACAGGAATTGTCCCATCTCTTTCTTCAACACGGATGCCTGTGGAATTGTTATATGTAACTGTGTTGTTGCATACCAAGCAGTATGATCCAAAGATATGGATTCCATCCTCACCGTTTCGAGTTACAGTATTGCCAATGACTGTTGTATTGCTAGAAAGAAAGAGTCCGGTCCAATGGTTTCCTCTGATGATGGAACTCACTACTGTCCCATTGCTAGAGAGATAGTATGGGTTGATGCCACTGCCAAGATTATTCTCAATGACACAATAAATGAAGGTAAAAAATGGTGACTTGGATAACGATACTCCATTTAGTTGGGATTTGACTACACGGCAATCTCGAAGAGTGATGCCAAGAGAATCCTGAATATCGATTCCGGTCCAAGAGCAATTGGAAACAGTTGTACCATCAATCGTACAATTATTACTGTGGATGATTTGAACGCCAATAGTGCAGTTCTGAAAGTCGCCACCACTGATGAGTGTGTCATTGCAGCTCAGAAGGATAGCCTGACCGTACTGAGCAAGATTCACTTCGACATTCGATAGGCTTTGAAAGAAACCAACATCCTTTCCATTTACTAGGTTGTTGGTGATGTTATATGGCAGATTCACAAGCTCTTGAAATGAGTAGGATGGGTTATGTACGTAATTCAGGAACTGTATCTCTAGTCCGCAGCCCTCGAACTCGTTTCCGATTACTGTGACCCAAGCTGAGGAATCCAGAATAAGGCCGTGATTATCATTGATAAAGTGATTATTCGAAATGATTGTGTTGTTACATATCATTAGATTCAGGCCGGCATCGCAAGACAGGAATTCGTTCTCACTAACTATGGAATCCTTACAATCAAGCATCCACAGGGCTTCGGAGTATCCGGTGCTATTGAAGGCATTTTCACTGACATTGACGTTCCTTGAGCTGTGAATATACAATGCGGATGATGATGCGAAGCTGCATTCTTCTATAGCCCCATTTGATATCCACTCACATGCAAGAGCTTCAACCGATATGTTGCAGTTTCTGATTAGGAAATACGCCGTAGTGTTGTGAATGTATAGACTAAAGTCAATTTCCTGATTCTCCAACAGATATGGATTATGCATAGAGCCATTTCCTGAGAAACCATATAGTGTGAAGTCGCTGTTATCGCTGATTTCAATAAATGTGTCAGATTTGTTGTGAACGGATGCTGTCGTCGCCAAGGCCAGTGAATCGGAAGAATAAGATAGGA
>JAEORN010000366.1 GCA_016840825.1 Candidatus Thorarchaeota archaeon
ATAATTGATAGTGGTGAAATCGTTGAAAGCTCATTGACAGTTATAGGGTCTACGACAAATGTCACCATTACGTACACTGCAAGTGTTCCTCTCAATCCTGGTACTGAGATTAGCATAGAGATCGCAGTTGTCGGAAATCCCATTCTTCCTAGTGAGATCACAACGATTTTGACTAATGGCGATAACTTCGAACAGCTGCTACGACCGACAAAACAGAGTGGGACTTCCTTCTTCATTCAATATCAACCTCTAGTTAATTCTCAAGCTGCAGTGATGATTCTGGTTGTCGTAGCAATTCTATGGTTTTCTGAAGGAATCAGTCTAGTAGCAACTTCCATTTTGATACCTACTATGATTGTCTTGACTGATATTGCTTCAGCTCAAGCAGCATTCGCACCATTCTTTGACCCAGCAGTAGCACTAATCTTTGGTGGATTCTTGATTGGTAGAGCTTTAAGCAAGTATGAATTAGATAAGCGACTTGCTTTGTTGATTCTCTCTAGAAGCTCAGGTTCTGGGACTGGTCTTCTACTCACAGTAATGGGAGTTACAGCTTTTCTATCGATGTGGATTAGTAATACAGCATCTGCGGCAATCATGATTCCTATCTCTCTCGCTGTCATCTCTAGAATTAATAATCTCGATACAAGAAGCAAGTATGGCAAGGCGTTAGTCTTGGGAACCGCGTATTCAGCTACTCTGGGTGGTGTGGCTAGTCTAGTGGGGTCGCCACCGAATCCCTTAGCGGCGACATATCTCAGATCTTTCCTTGGCATAGAAATCAACTTCGTGTCTTGGTTGCCCTTTGGATTGCCGGTTGTTATTATCATGTTGCCGCTGATATGGCGATGGTTGATATTCAGATTCAAACTCCCTAAGGGAGTTGAAGAGATATCAGGGCTGAGAGCTGTTTCAGAAATCGAGTATCTTAAGCTTGGACCTATGAATACACAACAGAAACTTGTCATTATAGTATTTGCTTCAGTAATTTCTCTTTGGCTTACAGAATCATACCATGGAATATCAAGTTCAATTGTAGCAGTTATGGGTGGCTTGGCTCTACTGATACTAAGATTATTAGATGAGAAGGATGTGTCGTCCAAAATTAATTGGTCCTCACTGTTAATTCTCGGTAGTGGTATTTCATTGGGGAATGCAATGATATCAACTGGTCTCTCAGCATTCTTGGCATACCAAATGACAGCTCTAGGAATCTTACCTTCATTACTCGTTGTCGTTATAATTGGACTTGTTGCGGTTGGTCTTACCATGATTGCATCTAATACTGGAGCTGCAGTTATCCTAATTCCCATTGCCATACCCTTGGCGATAGATCTTGGGCTCGATCCAATACTTCTTACCATGATAATTGCGATTGGCGTTTCAATGGACTTTGCGCTTCCAACAGGAACCCCTCCTTCCACCATAGCCTATAGTACTGGTGAGGTCGAGATGGATGAAATGATATCTACAGGCTTAGCCATAGACTTGATGGCAGTTCTAGTGCTAACATTGGGTGTAATATGGCTCTGGTCTGTCCTAGGACTCATTGTTCTCTAGAATTGAGCGGTCACGACAGCTTTAAATCAATGAAATACGGGTTCTCCTTCGAGCTGAGGAAAATGAGTTGGTGTGCAAAGATAGTCAACGGAGAAAATGATGAATACGTACATGCAAAGCTCTTGAAATACGGAATAGGCGAACATCCGGGTCCGCGTGCTTTCTTAAAATTTAGCAAAGCCAGGATTACCTTCAAGGCTGATTTAGACATGGAGAAGGTTTTCATAAAGGCATACCTTGCAGGTGCTCCTGAGGGTATTCACAAAATCAAAGGCACTGTTGTTACCTACGAAGATAGAAGAGATGATACATCTAAACTCCAAATGCCAATTATGTGGAAGGTATCCAAAGGCAAAGGTGCTACAACTTACAAAGCAAAATTGAGTGAAGCAGCTCCGCTTGGAGACATTAAGGGATTGGTTGCGATTGATGATCCTACAACATTCTTCCTATTATCATTAAATCCAAAATCCAGTGGCTCTGCTTGGAAGGTTACCACAAAGACATCTTTTCCAAAAGGAGGTCCCTCTGATGAAGAGGAAGAAGAGAAAGATCCAGTATTCAGTAAAGGTGCATTAGAAAATACCGATCCAGTGATGGACTTTTTCTCAAAGGAGCTATTCCCTGATGCGGCTGACAAGATTGGTCCTAAAACTAAGAGCGTAAACCTTCGGCAAACCATCTTTATTGATGATATCGAGATTCCTGATGATCCATCTCTCTCATTTAAGGAAAAACGGAAGTTGGCAAAGAAGAAGGGTCGTCTAGTTAGAAGGATTACAATAGATGATAAGGAATTCGAAAACGAATATCCATTCTTGGCTTAGAGTCACTATTGGTATATTTCTTATACAACCGTGACGTTTAAATGAGCATAGGAGAGCGCGACATAGAAAACATTCAGAGGTTTCAATAAATGCTCCAGATAACTATTGAATCATCATTCATTTACTTTGCATTATTCTTTATCATATTTGGATTATTCGCATTTGGTTGGCTTGCTATTCATGTTGAGCATGCCAGACACTTTTCCAGATTCAAGGTTTTAGCTGCAATCATTATCGGAGCATTGTTCGTTGGATTTGGTATCCACTTTCTCCTCCTAACGTTTGGAATCTAATATTTCGAATAGGTACACACGCACATTATTGATATTCTCTATCCTAATTTATCCACACGTTTCACATCATATTTCAGATGCCTTAAGGTGAGAGGTAATTCCTATTGCTATTAGACCCGGATCTTGAGAAAATAGCTGTGCAAAGTAGACAACGGCTTATTCAAGAATTTGCAGAAAAACATACTACATTAGGTGAACGAGCACGTCGATTACCTGTATCTTCTGCACAGGAAATAGCTGACAAATATGGGTGTCCTCTGCAAATAGCTACCATCGCATATCTCATTGATATGGATGGAATTACATCTGCCAAGAAAGCTGTCGTTCTATTATCGTCAGAACTATTTCGAAGGGAATCAATCGGCGAAGGAGTTCCAAACTTACCCGGAAATGTTCAAGAATTCGCAGTTGAAGAGGGGCGATGGATATATTATATCTATGGAAGCTTTTCCAGAGAGATTGAAGTCAAGGTTAGGGAATTAGCAAATCTGGAAAGTGTTATCGATGAGGATGAGCTTCCTGTTGAGAAGGCCATATCTCTCTTAAATGCCAGAATAAAAGTGGCCGAAACATTTCTTATGCCAGTGATTCAAACATGGTTCAAGGATCATTCAAAAGGAACGAGTGAGGATTTTCTTCTATTCATTGGTCCAGCAATCACTGAATGGAATGAGAACACATTAAGAGGAAAGATCACTCGAATGAAACGACGAAATCAAGCTATATTTCGAAGACTCGTTTCCATCATTGCATCTGCATCTGATTCTATGACAATGGATATCTACTCTGAAAGAATTAATAATCTAATAAACGAACTTGATAGTGATCTTAGGAATTTACCTCCTCGCGCCATAGCACATCTGGTTCTTCAAATTGCACCTCGCCCAACTGGTGCAAGAGGTGATCGATCCAGATATGTGGAATTCGGAACTGGCTCAACTAGAGGAAATAAAGCTGAGCCAGATATGGTATCTCCTTTTGATTTTCTAGAGCGAGACATCCGCCTAGCTAAAAGACGTTCGGTAGATGAAAGATCTGCATATCTGAGCGAGAGAATAGCTAGGGTCCTCAAGGTATTGAAGTATTTAGGAAATGATTCTTTTGGTAGTTTGGAGCAATGCTTGCGAGAAATAGTTGATCGATTTGAAATAAATGGCCTAAACATAGACGAAATTGCTGAGAACATGAAAGATTCTTTCTCGAATGCTCGTCAAGAAGAATATAACAACATTGCAGTGAAACTCATCTACACTTTTGTAGAGAGGTATGTTTTTTCGATGTGATTGAATGATGATGAGCTCCCACCCTCTCTTTTGGCTATTAGAAATAGAGGCCTATGATTATGATATTGGGGTGCTGAAAGGAGCTGATATGAGTGGGAGAGCACTTGTTGCATCTCAGCAACTCTGGTCTATTCTAAGAGAGGACAGGGTCTACTCTGTATTAATTGGTCCAGGATATTTCAAAGGTGTCGCTGAATCTGGAAATAGGCGGATTGAGGTCAAAGAGTATCTTTCAATGTTGATGTTCGATCCTACTGTTTTGCGCTATGATGAACCATTACCTTTAGTTGACATCATTAATCCAGAAGTAATAGATCCTATGGGAACCTCCAAAGTTGAAGAGATAATGACGATCATTAGTAATCTAGTCGTAGAGAAAGGAAATGTTCTAGCTGGAGATCAGATTGCTATGGTTAGAGGTAAAGCTGATGTTCCTCGTTTGGCTCATTATACTGAAATAATGAAAAGAATCAAAATCTCCCATATCTCAGGAGTTCAGAGAGCTCGATTCCTACTAGGGGGGACCAACCGTCCTCTATATGCACCCTTTGTTGAATGGTTTAATTTACGTCGTTATAATAACTTCGCACGACCAAAAGTGATGAGTCTTCCATTTGCCAAGTTCGCTGATTCTTCCGATCTTGAGGTAATGTCCGATTGGATGATTGTTGAGAAAGCAGGGATGGGTGGGACCGGCATTGAGGGATTTAGAGATGAATACGAATCCGTACTAACAAATATCCAAAACAATTCAGAGTCGTTCATCTTTGACCTATGAGCTAACCACAAGAGTCTTTGCTTCATCTTCTAGGAAAAACATGAGGTCAATTTGTGGAAATCGCAGATGCTGATATAGAGAAAACACTGGCAAAACCATATTCCTTGGTCATACGTGCAGGAAGACAGGAGATGACATCAAGAATAGAGGTGATGCAAGATGTACTTCTCGATCGCCAGCGTGCGAAGCTTTCTGGTATAATAGAATATGGAACCAAGTCAAACGGTCTCCTTGAGATTCGTAGGTCATGGTTCATCAAGTATAACAAACCAATCTATTACCAAGAGAAGGAAATTCATGAGATACTACGAAAAGCAAAATTCATCATTATTCCTAGAAAGCAAAAACCATCGTTTCAGAAGGAATTATTGGATTTCTTCTCGAGACTACAAATCACAGGTCCAAAAGTTGTGCCTGTTTGTGAGCATTGCCTGCGAGATAACCGATTGACTGTTCTTACAAAGCGTAATGCTGTAAAGGTATCTGATACTCAGGTTCTCTGTGGGAGTTGTGCCAAATCTGACTTAAGAATCGATTTGAAAAGTCTCGGAATCAAGATCTCAAAAGGGATGCTGAATCACATTGAGAATCAGCTAATGAAGATAAAATCTGTTCCTCGCCTTCTTGAATTAATGACTCCCGGTTTCGACCCAACTCGTGATCCTGAATTGACTTTGATTGATACATTATCAACCGGCAAAGAAACTAAAGGTGCTTCACTAGAAGGACTGAAGATTCCAAAATCCTTCAAGGAATTACTCTTACAGGAGGGTTTTGATAAATTACTCCCAGTTCAAGAATTAGTAGTAGAGAAAGGTCTTCTTGCAGGACAAAGCTTGTTGATAGTATCCTCAACATCTTCTGGTAAGACGTTGATAGGTGAGCTTGCTGGTGTACCCAGTGCAATGATGGGTAAGAAGATGATCTACCTCTCTCCTCTAGTAGCACTTACGAATGAAAAGTATGAGCTATTTCGAAAGAGGTACAAGAAACTGGAATTACGAACTGGAATTAAAGTAGGCATGTCGAGATTAGATGTTGGTGACGAAGGGAAACCCATTGTTGATACAGATATCGAAAAAGCTGACATAATATGTGCAACCTACGAAGCTTTAGATCTGATCTTTCGGTCTGGTGAAACAAGTAAATTAGGAGATATTGGGACAATCATTGTTGATGAGATTCAAAATCTTGGAGATGAGGAACGAGGACCTGAATTAGATGGCCTTCTCGCACGGATGAGATTCCATGCACCAAATGCACAGATACTCGCCTTATCTGCTACAGTAGGGTCACCTGAGAAATTAGCGAAGGAATTGAGATTGAAGCTTGTTGAATATACAGGACGTCCAGTTCCACTTGAGAGGCACCTCGTGTTTGCTAGAAGTGATGAAGAGAAGAGAAGTATCATCAGGCGATTAGTAGTTGATGAGTTTAGAAAGAAAAGCAGCTTTGGAAACAAGGGACAATCCATAATCTTCACATTCTCTCGACGAAGAGCACATGCTTTGGCTGACTGGCTTGCAGAACAGCATGTCAAGAGTACAGTGTATCATGGAGGTCTCTCCTATGGGAATCGTCGCAGAATAGAATCAGCCTTTGCCAAGCAACGATATGCATGTGTTGTAACTACTGCGGCTCTTGGGGCTGGAGTTGATTTGCCTGCATCTCAAGTGATTTTTGAAACACTGGCAATGGGTGCAGATTGGGTCACTACCGCAGAATTCGAGCAAATGCTTGGAAGAGCTGGAAGGTTAGGAAAACATGATCGTGGTCGAGCATTCCTCCTTATTGAACCTGAGAGAAAATATCATGGTGGTCAAGAAAAAACCGAGGACGAGATAGCCGCAGACCTATTAGCTGGCATTGTTGAAAATGTCGAGCCCTTTGCCGATCTTGAGCATAGCGCAGAACAGGCCCTCGCTATGATCTGCTCAACAAATCTCGTTAATCTAAAGAAAGTCGCATTAGCCTATAAGAAGATGCTCTCTGTATCTGTCCCTCCGTCCGATGCTTTGAAACACTTAGTGAAGCGATATATGATTCGTGTCAAAGAAGGAGGTGCTCATGTAACACCTCTAGGGCGTGCCACATCCCTATCATTTCTTACACCCTCCGAGGGTTTAGATGTTGTCAAGATGGCCGCTAATATGGATGTCTTGGATATTGCTATAACTCTCGAGCCTTTCGAAAATGTGTATCTTACTAATCGGCTTCAAGGCGAGGTAAACACTGCATTCAAAACTCACATGCCTACGAGATTATTCTCAGGGATTTTCTCTGATCTGACCGATGTCAGGAATGCACAGAGTGGCGCATCAAGGCTATCAAAATGGGTCTTCGAGGTCTTCTCTCGTTGGACACGTGATTTCTTTAACTGTGGATGTAGTTTGTATCCTGAGTGTATTCATGGACAGGTTGCATTAGGAAGATGGATGGTGAAAGCACGAAAGGCTGGCCTTAATCCAATAGGAATCGCGCAAAAACTACAGAAGGACTATGAGCTATGGGCATACCCTGGAGATATCTATTCTTGGTTGGATTCACTTATTCATAACCTGAAGGCGGTTCAACGTATTGCTCTGGTCGAAGGTAAGACTGATCTAAATGCCACAATTGAAGATCAGATTAGTATGATAGAAAATCCATTGAAAGATTTGAAAGAGGTTGAAGAATCAGAGGAGATGGATGCTGAATCTAATCCTTAGCAAGTTCAAACACTACTCTGATGTTTCCTACTGCTTTTGGATCCATGGAGTCAATATTCAAATCGATCCATCGATGAAGATCTCGTCTTATCTCTTCCTTTGTTGTCATGGCAGTTGGCATTGGTGCTCGTTGCTGGGATACTAGCTGGAATTGAGTACTTCCACACGAGCAATTCCCTTCAAGAACCTGATCGACATCAAAACAGACAGCACCACAATTTCTACAGACAAATTGCATAGGAATCACTAAAGAGGTATGGGATTGAACCTCTATGAGAGTTGGTAATCTTCTTGTATTACAAACTCAGGTATCAATTTCTCAAGAAAGAAATATGAACCATAGAACAAATACCGAGATAACAACTATCGCCATTATTAGTTGAGTTCTTCTACTATAGCCCCAAACTAACGGTATAGGACCTAAGAACACTATAGCTTTGGTTTCATTTTTCTGATCGAACTGGTTTTCGCTGTCTTTCTTGGTAGTGAATAGCAACCCAATCGCAATCAAAATAATACCAATAATGATGATTGATATTGCAAGCAGCTGGGTACCTGTGATTAATTGGAGAAGCACAAGTTAAGACTCCTACCGATTATTCTTGATTCTTGTGTCGAGTCCAGTGTCAGGAAGTATGAACTCCATTAATTCATAACCTCCTACTCGATCACCTTCCAGTGCCCATAAAACAACGAAATCATTGTAGATTTCATGGTCCAACTTGCTATCAATCTCAACGATTTGGGTGCCATAAGGGAATCTCCATATAATTTCAAAATCATAAGGAGCCTCTTCCTCTTCTAGCCAAGTTTGTATCTTATTCCCACCTTTGTGAAAGACTCCTGCAAAGTCGATGAGGTAGACAATAGCTACTACCTGACTAGATCCCTTGAGGAAGATATCCGTATATTGTACCATCGATTTTACTCGTTGTTCGTTTATTTCGACTCTTTCCTCGTCGAGGAAGTACTGCATGTTGTTAGAGAGCTTTGCTATCTCCTTCTCAAGCAGTTTTTCATCTTGTGTCACTTGTTTGTAAAATCCTTCCAAATCAAGATACTCAAAGGATAATCTCTCATGTATCTCACCAGTGGCGGATACTGAGAAGAATGACTCTGCATGAATAGGCTCAACAAAATCCTCACTATTAGTATACATTAACATCACCTATTCTAATGGTACTGAATTAATTCCCTTTCTTGATAGATATCCTGAGAGTACACCAGCATTACTAGTAAAGCAGTATACTATCCTAGGATTTACTTTCTCCGCAAAGTCCAGTAAATTCGGGAAATCTGTGTGTGCACTTAATGGAAATCCTCCATTTCTATATTCTCCCAAAGTCCATCCTGAAAGATTGTAATTCTCCTTTCTACGCTCTAAGTCTTTTGCAAAGGAAGCTCCAACATTCTTTCTGATGTTACTGATCGTATGCCTAGGCGCTGAAGTAACAATCGCACAACCTTGTTGTAAAAATGACCTAACATCCTTTGACTCAAGGCTAATATAACGTAGCTCAGTCCCATATTGTTTGTATATTTCTGATACAGCATCTATTGCTTGATTGCCCGATACCACATCTATGCCACTCTGTGATAGGAGCGCAATTGCTTCTTGTGCCTTCCCCAGCGAATACGCACGAAAGATTGGCACTCTTCCCGTTTCAATGGATTGGTTGGCCGTTTCAACGATCTCTTTGTGAATCGATCCTCTCTCAGGAAAGATCCATTGAGGTGTTCCGTAGGTAGCCTCAGTAATTAGCACATCTGCATCAATTGGCACCGCTGCTTTATGCACTATACTATCGATTGCATTAAAGTCCCCTGTGTAAAGCACTGTCAAGCCATCTTCAAATGCTAGCTTAAACATTGATGAACCAATGACGTGTCCTGCATTCAGGGCTGTGATATAAAGTCCAATTTGTCCTATCGTTTGATTGAATTCTATCGTACTGGACTCTTGAACGAGTTTTCCACCCCTTGCATTAAGCGCATCAAAAGTTTCCTGTGTTGATATCACATTTTTTGCGTTCTCTATGTTTCCAATGTGGTCCGAATGAGCATGAGATAATAATGTAGTTGTTCCAGAAATCCCTGTATCAAGGGCTAATTTCACATCACCGTATCTGAGGAGGATTCCGGTACCATGTTTAACAACTTTCAGTGAGGTCATATATTGGAACCACTCTTTCCTATTATCATTTGAACAAAAGCCTTTCCGAACTCTAGAAGAGGTATGACAGCTTTCGAGGTAGTTGAAGGTATACCATGTCTGTGAATTACCACTTATACGTTCATGCGCATTCGTGGCAATCTTCCATGATGCGACATCTTAGATAAGATACTTATATCGCCGTGAAGTGTGTATAATTTGGGAAATCTCATGGGAGTTTTTGAATCGGGCACAAGTAGTAAGATAGCTGCTGTATTTGTAATTATCATATGTGTTATTGGAGTAGGAATCGGCTTTGTCCTTCTCGGACCTCTAGGCGATACGACTACTACAACTACAACCACAACCACCACGACAACCACGACTGGTCCTGTCACCACAATCATCAATCCCTATCAAGTAGCAATAGTATTTACAACAGGAGGTTTGGGCGACAATTCGTTCAATGATGCTGCATATGAGGGGGCAACACAAGCAGCATCCGAAACAGGATGGAATTTCACATATGTCGAACCTACAGCGATAAGTGAATATGAGATCCTGTTACGAGATTTCGCTTCTCATCAAGATTACTCAGAACCTTATGATCTGATTATATCTGTCGGAATTGATCAGTCTTCTGCCTTAGAGGCAGTCGCTGGGGATTATCCAAATCAGAGCTTCGCCATTGTTGATACATATATCGATAATGCGACTTTTCCGAACATAGCTTCATTGCTGTTCGCAGAGAACGAAGGTTCTGCGCTGGTTGGTGCTATAGCTGGACTCATGACAGAAACGAACATGGTCGGCTTTATTGGCGGCATGGATATCAGTCTTATCAATAGATACGCTGCAGGATTCGTTTTTGGGGCTAACTATACAAATTCGAACGTGAGCTACTCTATCGACTATACAAACGACTGGATAGATATAACTGCGGCTAAGGATCTGGCGGATGAATTGTACGATGAAGGTAATGATATTCTCTTCACGGTTGCAAGTCGTGCAGGACTAGGAGTGTTTGAGAGTGCCAAGGAGCAGAGTGGAGATAAGTATGTAATTGGTTCGGATTCACCGATGATGCACCTTGGATGTGAAGACCCAGAAAATCCTGAACCGCCAACGGTATGTATCACTTCTATGATGAAGCAGGTTGATGTTGCAGTTTACGAGATAATCATGGACGCTTACAACTCTGAGTTCAGTGGTGGAGAGAAGTTGTTCAATGTTGCAAACGGTGGCGTAGACTTTGAGGTGATTGAGGTTCTTTTCACACTGCCATCCTCTGTAATTGATGCAGTCGAAGCCCTAAGAACTGCTATTGCATCTGGCGGTGTGCTGGTCCCAGATGATTTAGGTTTCGCAGAGAAGACCTTAGTCGTTATGACACGTCATGATGTTGTTGTCCATTCTGTGTTCGAACCTGCCTTTTTAGGTACAGATTATGCACGAAGGCATCTGATCCATGACATTGTCTGGAAGACGCCCAGTACCGTATTTTGGAATGATATGATAGACACCGGAGGAGTCGATGTGTGCTGGGGCGGGGACTCGATACTATTTGATGAACTGCTAGACGGTGAACGCCTGCTTCCTCTAACAAGTCTTCTCATGCAAATGGCACTGGCTCGTGTGAACGACACAATAGCTGGTACTGATATGAAGCGGAACAACTCTGCCAGCGAACCAGTCTGGGTTGCTGCTTCACTATCTACATTAGGTTTTACAATCAATCATGATTTCTTAGATGATCACTCTTTACCTACTCCAGAAACTTGGACTGACTTGGCAAATGCAACGTATGGAAGCCTACTTCCGACAATACCAACTATAGGACTGGCTAATGCTCCCGATTCAACCTCAAATGCCCGTATTTACGAGATTATCATTCAAGCACTAGGCTGGGATGACGGATGGATTAACATAGCTCGAATGTCAGGAAGTGCAAACATCTATGGAGGTTCAATAGAATCTCAGTCCGCCGTTGAGAATGGTAATGTGGGTACTTCAATGTCCCTTGACTTCTATGGCTACTTTACTCAGTCCCGCAATCCCGATTGCGAATATATTGTGCCAGAAGGACAATCTACAGTGGATGCAGTCCCTATTGGCATCGCATACAATACAGCAAATCCATATGATGCTGAGGCATTTCTGAACTGGGTTCTCACACCCTATGGCCAGTCGCTATGGCTGGATTCGAACGTACTTCGGATGCCCGTGATGAAGGAAGCTTTCTATGAACCTCTTGGACTGCTGCAGCCTCAAATGTATTCATCTTTCAATCAGACAGCGCGGACTACAGGAATAGAATTCAATCAAACTCAGTCGTCGCTAACAAATGCTGCCTTTATCCAATATTTCGGATCAGTTTTCACTAGTGCTCACGATGAGCTTGTGGAATGCTGGGAAACGATTGTGAATGCCTACTACGATGGGCATATCAATGAGGCAGAACTCGAATACTATGCCGATCTCATGGGTACTCCAGTAACTGTAAAAGACCCAGACTCTGAAATCGACCGCAAATTCACATTAGAGTATGCAATAGAAATCAATTACGATATGATATACGACAGCTCGTTCGCTGCTGAGATAAAGACCCGATGGACGAATGCCGCCAAGCTTCAGTATCTCGATGTGATGAGTCAGGTTATAGCACTGCTACCTTAGTCTAAAGTGAATGAAATGTTACAGATAATATGAAAATAGGTTTTGAAGGTATCAAGAAGCTATAGGCGCTTTCGATATAGTTTCAGAGCCCATCGATTGGTTGGCTCTCCACAAGTCTTATTGAAGATCTCAAGAAGCTTGGATTTTTCAGATATCATATCGAGGATAATTGAGTCGTGGCCTTTCTGAGCAAGATGAATGATTGATTCGGTTACCTGCTTGTGAGAAATCTTAGAGATGTCAAAGAGGATGGCAGATACAACCATCACTTTGCCTAATGAATTCCATCCAACAATATTGTATGGACCTGCAATTGAGCTCATGGATTGAAGTGTTCCTGTTGCTTCAGCCAAAGCAATAGATAGCCAAAATGGCGCATGATCAGGTCGCTCCTCTACCTGAACATTCCAAAAGAGCTGCTTTATCTCATCAAGTTTAGTTGGTTGGTCATCCCATTGAAGCGGCGAAATTGATAGATTGATTGGAATAGAATACTGTAATCTGTAAAATGTTTCTATTTCTTTGAAATCATTCTCAATTAGACTATCCTCCGCCCAGCTACTCAATTCATGAGCCAATGGAAAAGGAAGGACTCCCTGATGACCACTTATATTCACAACAGCATCTGCTTCTCTTAGAGCAACAGATTTGAAGAAGGGTAGAGATGTCTTGATGATATGTCTTGAAAGACGCTTTCTGTTCTCACCAGGTATTCTTACTGATGATAATAGCATACTCATCCTTGTCCTATCTCGAAAGATAGATGAAGCTCCTGCAGGACTATCTCCAAGAAAAGAAACAAAGAACATCGTGTCTTCAAAATTCATGTATTTCTGTAGAAGTTGCTTATCATCACTAGGCTCATCGGGCTGATGCAATCCTGTCCAGAGATGTAGTTCCTTTTTTGTTAATCTCCTAGAATAATATGGTTGCTCTTCCATCCGGGATTTCACCACAATGATGTATACCGTTATTCATTAGCATTAATATCTCATTGCCTAGGGTTTTGGTTCATCCAAACGAAGGGTTTATTGAGATTAGTTGTTTGATTGTGAGAGGGGAATCGATTGAAGTCACTGGTATTAACTCGCGATGGCTTTCAAATTGCTGATACACCTGTTCCGCCAATCATGCCCGGTGATGTTAGGATTGAGGTTCGTTCTGTTGGGATATGTAGAACTGACATGAAGATCTGGAAGGGGGAGATTGATGTTGAGCTACCTCTTATTCTGGGGCACGAAATTTCTGGTATAGTTCATGAAAGTACAGTACCTGACATCTCTATCGGAACTCCTGTCACAACTGAGATTGATATTTCATGTGGAACTTGTTGGTATTGCCGGAATTCTAAAAGACATCTATGTAATGCAAAAAAGACACTGGGTGTTACAACTGATGGAGGACTCTCTGAATACATTGCTGTTCCAAACGAGCTTATCCACCCTCTACCATTAGGAATTGATTCAATTGAGGGCACTTTTGTTGGCCCATTATCTAATGCCATTGAAACCTATACTAGAGCTACAGTAAATGCGGATGAAAGCGTCCTCATCATTGGCACAGGCAAGATGGGCCTTATAGTAGCTCAAGTATTTGATGCATTTGGTGCTGAAGTCTACCTCCTTGGTGATAATCAATGGCATATGGGAGTTGCTCGTCAGCTTGGGCTTCGCAATATTCTTGATGGCAAATCCGATTGGCGTCGTACTCTACGTGATTCTACGAAAGTAGGACCACATGTAGTAGTAGAAGCAACTGGCACCAAAACTGGATTGAACATAGCAATGGAGGTTGTACGTAATGATGGGACTATAGCTCTTACTGGCCATCATGAAGCTGATTACCAATTGAATCTACGTGAAATGATTTCCAGAGAATTGAAACTCGTTGGCACCTCTCGAGGTGATTATAGAATGGCGATCGAAATGCTTCAGAAAGGTCGCATAGAGGTCAAAAAGATGATCACAAAGCAATTCCCTCTCGAGAAAGGGATGCAAGCGTTTGAAGAAGCCTCTAAGCCAGAAGTCGTTAAAGTAGTCATCAATATTTGAGGAACATTACATGAAGGAGTATGCAGTTGATTTACACATTCATTCACTACACTCTATCGGTGTTAGTAAGAATATGACGATTCCGAATCTATCTATAGGTGCAAAGAAGAAAGGGATTCACCTCATCGGTACTGGAGACGCTACTCAGCCAGAATGGCTGAAACATATAGAAAAGACATTGAAGAAGGATGATGGGATCCTATCATATGATGGAGTTGCTTTTGTACCTACAGTAGAATTCGAAGATCAAGATTCCATTCATCATGTAATCGTCTTGCCGGATTTTGAATCGGTTCATCGCTTGAGGAAACTCATTGCCAAGGATTCTCCCAATCTGAATCATGAATGGGGTGGACGACCTCGTGTAAATCTGCAAGCGGAAGTCATAGCAGGATATGTTCGCGATGTTGGTGGTATGGTGGGTCCTGCTCATGCCTTCACACCATTCAAAGCTATTTTCAGAGAAGGTAAGTATGAGAGCATCGAGGATTGTTATAAATCAGAAGCAGAGCACATCCATTTTCTCGAATTGGGACTTTCTGCTGATTCTGAGATTGCAGATTTGATTCCTGATTTACGAAGATTGACGTATATCACATCTAGCGATGCACATTCTCCATCGCCTGACAAGATTGGCCGCGAATTTGTTGTTTTAGAGATGAAATCCCCAACATATGATGAAGTTAGAAAAGCACTGATGCGACAGAATGGAAGAAAGCCCTCCTTAAATTTGGGTTTGAATCCCATGCTCGGGAAGTATTACTTGTCCTTCTGCTCGAAGTGCAGACGAACTGTGATGATTCGAGAAGGCGATGCATCACCATCATTCGATGATCTCAATATCTACATTAGCTGTAAGAACGATTTGGAACATAAGAATCTCCTATCTGATATTCATAAGCGAAAAGTGAAGTGTCCCAATGATGGCAAGTCTCTGAGATTGGGTGTTCGCGATCGTGCTGCAATGCTTGGCGAAATGGAGAGCAAAAGACCAAACCATCGTCCTAATTATATCCATATCCCTCCTCTTCTAGACATCATACAGACTGCTTTGGGAACTAAATCGAACAAAGTCAAATCTGTAACAACTCTCTATAAGGCAATGATTGAAAATTCGGGAACTGAAGTTGAGATTCTAACTACTATTGACTCCGAAAGAATACATCGCATCGATTCAAAGGTTGGGAAGATGATTGAATTGTATCGAACAGGAAAAATGAAGTATATTCCTGGTGGTGGAGGTAGATACGGTTCGATTATCGCGCCTTAGGATGTTGAGTCTAATGACAGTTGTGAAGGGGACCATAAGGGAAATTGGAAAGAGTACGACAACGAGAGTTGGCACTCGCAAGTGGTACGGGAAAACCATTATCGTAATTCAAGATGAGCAAACTCGAAAGACATATTCTATTCATGTGCCAGCGCATTTGATGGATAAATCTCAATTTCTACCTCGTGTGGGAATGCCGGTTATAGTCCATGGTTATGTTGAGGAAGCTGAGTATGGTCTCTCTGATTATGTGGTTACTCGTGTAGTTAGTATCAAACGTGAGAATCAGGGGCTTTTGAAGGTTCACAAGTTCGATGATGAGGATTAGTAAAAGGAATCTTTCCTGTTTATGCAGAATTTTGGTGGAGTAACGGATTCTTTGTTGCAATACTTACAGGTGTACGAGAAATCCGCTGAGAAGGAGTTTGTTCGATTACAGCTTAAACAATGACCATCTTCAACCACAAGTTTCATTCCTACCTCATTTACACGGCGACTTACCTCAAAGATTGCCTTGAATAGGAAAGCATCGCCTGGATCTCCTACAGGCGCATCTGGCGATGGGCCTACTATTCGTTTGAGATCCGCTAAATCGATAGGATGATCGAAATTCGTGAGCACCGAAATCAGTTGCTTTAACCATGCAGTCAGAATAGACACCTCATCGAAGATAATAATTGCTTCAATAAGTTACTTTCGAATTCGTATTAGATACCCTGGCGAGATTATCCATTGTCCTCTGCATTTAGGACATTTTGAAGGCCTTTTCGCAGTACCTTTCACCTTGAAGACAAAATCGCAATTTCCGCATCTTGCAGGTTGTACAAGGAGTTCCTTTGCTTCGTTTCTAATAGACTTTGAAATATGATTGATATCTTCATACACTATTGCTCTGTCTTTAATATCCAATGCTCTGCAGATATCTTCAGCCGTAAGTGGATACTCTGTTTGTTCTAGCAGTTCAGAGATTCTCTCTCTTCGGGTCTTCATTTCACTCAATCTAGCAACACCAGCTTCTGACAGACTCTGTTCAATATTTTGTACACACTGTTTCAAACGTAGAGTCATATCAAAACTGTTCCTATAATGAATAGGTCAAAATAATGAAAGAATTCGATACAGGTCTAAATGTAACTGCGATTTCAGCTGTGGTAATTGCTGTTGTCATAATTGGTGGATTATATGCAGCTTCAATGTTGCTACCACCAGGACCAGCACCAACGACAACAACGCCAACCACAACTACTCCAAATGGAGGCTATGGCATTAGGGCTGCTGACTACTTAAACAGCAGACGTGGAGATGTAGAATTCTATTGGATCTTCAATTGTACCTTTGTCAACGAAGATCTCTCGGCTTACTATTCTGAATATGAATCAAGTGCGTTCGTAGACGGGGTATTGATGAATCGCACTGAATCTGGTGGTTTCATTAATGTTCTATTCTCTCCTTGGCATGATGAAATAGTAGGTTCTGGCGACCTAACGATAAGCCAGTGGGAGAATCTAGCGGGTTCAATAGTAAATACAATTGAGGATTTACCAGACTATGCAGGTACTCCTGAATTGACTTCTTGGTATCCCACATTGAATCTTGGCATCTACTTTAATGATGGCACTTTCTTTGCAATGCAATTCTATGGCACCGATGAGGTAGTTTCTCTGTCGAATGGTACCTGGGATGGATTTACAGAGCACGGTTGGCCTAATCTCACTGGCTATGATCCAGAGGACCATTGGCTACAACCCGCAGGATTAATGGCTGCACCAATCAACTTACTCTATAGTACAATTACAGAAAATGCTCCATATCCTTCGACATGAATAAAATCACTTTGTATGGTAGCGTAAGTGGGTGTTCTTTTATGTGAGAACACTCACTTACATGTATTGTTCAAAAAGGTGAGATATTACTGACAGACGATGACCAACGTGAGTTGATTAACAAATTACTCAAAGGGCGCACCATGAGTGTATATGCCTTATTACTCACTCACGAAAAGCTAGGCGTTCGTGATATTCAACGCGAACTAGGCCTATCAAGCCCTAGCCTTGCTTTACATCATCTAACCAAACTGACAGAATTAGAATTAGTCGAGAAGGACAATCATGGTGAGTACTCTGTAACAAAACTAGTTCGTGTTGGATCCCTGTCATTATTTGTAAGATTCGGAAAACGTCTTCTTCCTCGTTTCCTTTTTCTTGTGACTCTTTTCTCAGGAATGCTTATTGTGTATCTCAGCTTCTTTTGTACTTGGCCACCGAATGGTGGAGATGTCATGTTCATCTCACTATGTTTGATTTCGATAGTAGTCGTTTTGCATGAGAGTCGACGAGTATGGAATCTTTCTCCTTTCTAATCATTAGATTGATTCGGAACTACCGAGTGACAGGAATAAATAGGTTCGATTGTCTATTTAGGCATTAGTGAGAACTCCAATAGCTAGAGGTTATCTGAATGCCACAGCAAAAACTAGAGCCAGAAAAGAAGACTGTCAGAAGGACAGATGATTCTATGTGCTCTAGGTGTATGGGGCATCGGTCATTGTGTGGAGTGCAGCCCTGTCCTTTGCTTATGAGGGCAAAAGCATTGATAGATATCGACAATGCAGTCACAGGATACAATCTCGAAGGTTCAACTCCTCCTTCTGTATTTGTTGGGGATCAAGGATATCCAAAAGTATTGCTAGGTCCACTGATTCCTCCTGTTAGAGGGAAAGAAACCTCTCTAATGGAGCGACCTGACCTCTGGCTCAATAAAACACTTGACCAGATTCTTGCTATCAGATTTAGCCTAATTAGAACAAAGAAACGATTGCCCGTTGATGCAGCTGTCGAACCATCCAGAATGTTACATGAAACACAGATTATGGCGCTATCGGATGTTCCGTTGGATTCTGAAGCGACCCTGATTAAACGACCGACTTTCACGAGTGTGTTTACAGGACGAACACTTCCAATTGGGCCCTCTGCACCATTAGACGACTTTCACTTGGATGATAATCCAAAGGTACCAATTCCTGTAGATAAGGCAACTAGTGATACCGATCTCAATGCAACTCTCGGGATCATGGAGATGTTTGATGGGGGGATACGTCAAGAGCACATGACAAGACTCCTCTCAGTTGGACTGCTAGGTGTAAAGCAAAGAAGGAAACTAGTTCCCACTCAGTGGAGTATAACCGCAGTCGATGACATTATCGGGAAGCAATTGCATAAGGAAG
>JAEORN010000367.1 GCA_016840825.1 Candidatus Thorarchaeota archaeon
GAAAAGTCTGCAAGTGCTGAACTCAACATCTACGGACGATACCACCTCATCCTAGAAAATCCAGATAGCAATGCTATATCTATTGATGCAACTGTAACTGTGTCCGCAGAAATACATCAGGGATATACAAGTACCATGATGCATGAAATTGGTCATGCGATGGGGCTGAATCACCCACATGATGGATTCTCTTGGAACAACTACGATCATCCTGATGCAGTTCGAGGAATCTATCTCAACTGGCTCTGGGACATGTCTTATAGTCAGATAAGCTACGCACACTATGCCCCAACAATATCTGTTATGGATATTGATACACTGCAGCGTGAATCTATTCCAAGATATTGGAATGACGCTATTGAGAATATGAGTATCATTATAGAGAACGCTCGAAGGCAATTCGGTGAGATTCCAAGTGATATTGCATCAAATCTAATGCTAGCCTATGATTACTATGTCGAAAGCATTGAGCTGTACTCTGACACCACCAATCTAATGAATTACAACGAATCACTCGAAGCAGTGATTCAAATGTGGAGCGCTCTTCACGGTATCGATCCTGCTTTATCTGTGCGGCAGCTAGACTTGCCACTTGTTATTGGAATAATTGGGATTGGCGTTGTATGTCTGGTTTCAATTGCTTTCGCGTTGAAAAGACGGAACTAATTTGAAGGTAAAGAAGGAGTTTTATGTCCAGCTACTCCTTCGATTATAATTTGGGAGGATTTGCCTTCATATCCTCTTCAAAGGAATATTCTATTTCTATTTCAGCTTTTCAATGATTGTGGTGATGGATTTTTTAAAATATAGAGGGCAATCACTGAGATTGCCCAAAATAGGTGCGATGCAGCTTCTTCTCAAAATATGTATTCCTATTGGTCTAGTTCTAATACACACGATCCAATATTCTACATTTTCCGATGAAAGTTCTTGACTTCGTTATTAGACTCCAAATGATTTGAGATTAAACAGATAGATCTAGAATGGACCAAAAGGTTCTCCAGCATCATCACCAGGAGGTAATAGTAGAATCTCAAAAGGATCAGGTTCTTCAAGAGGCGGGGATGGAGGAATCAGCATTGGGTTTATCATTTAATTTCACCTAATTTTTCAAACACCGGTTCGTGAAAATCCGGTTCTAACATTAGGTGAGATTATTGACTATTTAAGAGCGGAAAGCTAGAAAGTGACGATTTGGTATCTCGATTTAGAATTCGAGCAGTATTTCATCTAGTCTTCTTGCCACTTGTATGCTATTCTTCTTAGAATAAAATGAGGAGGGCAATCAACTTGGATTGCCCCATGTGGTTTTCAGGTGTAAGGTTTCCTGATTGGCGGTACAAGCATGATGATAATAATCAATACTGCGAAGGTAATCGGAAATGCACCTATTGGAAAACCTATGAAAATCCACGCCAGTGGTATTGAGATGATATTCAAGATGAACGCATATAGCCATCCTTCATTCTTGTGTGGTGGTTTAAGGAACAACCAAGCTACAATAGCAATAACTGCACCAAACGCCATTCCACCCACTCCTAGAAGGGGATCCCATATGAGCGGGAACGCCATCATCATTATGAGAAATACGCCATAACCGATATTGCAACCAAACACGATCATGGGAGCAACTTTGGTAAATTCTTCAGAATCAAACGACATCTTATGAACACCTACGATGAAATCCCCTCACACAATATGTTGCGTGCTGAAATTCCCGCGATAGAGCATTGCAAACCGCCATTTGTAACTATCGTTTTTGGTTTTCGCAATTTGAGGACCAACTAAATGGATCTAGGGTTTGTCCTAAACTCATGGCTTTATGAGCCACAACCAAAGTTGAGCGCTGGGAATCAACCTTGAGAGTCTTGTTAACTGGAGCATTTGGAAACGTTGGAGAAAGTACATTACTTGCGTTATTTCCACTAGGCTTCAAGATACGTTGCTTCGACATCGATACGAAGAGAAATAGAGAGAAGGCATTGAATCTCAAAAAGCATGGAGATTTCGAGGTTGTATGGGGTTCAATAACAGAGATGGAGCAATTGCAGCCCGCTTTGATTGATGTTGATGCAATCATCCATCTGGCCGCCATTATTCCTCCATTAAGCGAAACAAGACCTGAGTTCGCAAGGAATGTGAATGTGGAAGGTATGAAGAATCTGCTTGATGGTCTCTCAGGTCTTGAGAAACCTCCCAAGTTCATATTCGCGAGTTCAATCTCCACCTATGGACCAAGATCCCCAGATATGCCAGATCTGACATCATCTATGCCGCAGAAGCCCACGGACAACTATACACACCACAAAGTAGAATGCGAAACTTTGCTTCGTGAAAGCTCAATTCCTTGGACCATTCTACGTCTAACAGCTATTCCACCATTGGAGATCAGCACGAAGATGGACCCAATGCTCTTTGAGATGCCTTTGGAACAGAAGATCGAGTTCTGTCATACTCGTGATGTTGGTCTAGCTTTTGCGAACTCAGTAGAAGCAGATACGATCGGGAATATCTTGCTAATTGGAGGTGGACCTCGCTGTCAACTGATATGCTCTGACTTTGACAGAAGATTGCTTGATACTATGGGGATCGGTATGCTGCCAGAGAATGTCTTCAAGAGGCCAAATGGGTCAGATGATTGGTTCTATACCTCGTGGATGGATACTACAGAGTCTGA
>JAEORN010000368.1 GCA_016840825.1 Candidatus Thorarchaeota archaeon
AAACTGGACCTGAATAATGGTGATGGGAAACGTTTCATGATCGTAGCCAACAAGGTTGACCTCATTGATTCTGAGAGAATGGACTTCATCAGTGAAGAAATGCAATATGTGATGGACAAATACGAAATGGGTGGTCAATTAATATCAGCTAGAACTGGTATCGGCTTTGACCGTTTAGATGAAGAATTCATGGCAATTGTTGACAGATTTGCTATTGAATGATTATCCACCAGGGCTACCGTGCCAAGGAGTATCTTTCCACATCGTATCCCAAATCATATCCTCTGTTAGAGTCTCAGGTTCTATGACAGCTTTGTGAAGTTCCTTGAGTAAGGCATGATGTCGTAACTCATCTTCGCGAATCATACTTGCTATTGTTTTGACTTGATCATTGGTACTCTTGGAAACGAGTTCACCATAAGTTTTGACAGCCTCTTCCTCCATCTTGATATGAGCCTCGATTCCCCTTGCTATCTTATCGCGTTCTTTCTCGCTGATGAAGGGTGTAGGACCTTCTACTGCCTTTCTTAGAGATTTCAGGAGTGCTGCATGCTTCTTAGAATCTGAAGAAATAGCAAGAAGCAAATCCTTGACGAATGCATTACCAAGTTTTTCAACATTCTCCTTCACAATCTCAATGATCCTCAGTTCAAGGTCAATCTGCTTATCGATGAATTTCAGAGTTTCTTCCTTGTCCACTCTCATACTCTCCAGTATTTGATGGTAGACTGTTCTTTCTATTACTTAAGACTGTTCACTAATGGACCATCATGGATTGCTATTGTTGACTTCTTCACAATGTATATCAATGAAAGTCATCATTGTGAGTCTTGCTCAGATAAAATCCGGAGGTTCTAGAGATGCCAAAGGCTACCATCTATACAGCGCCTGATTGTCCTCATTCGAAAAAACTCAAAGTATTCTTGAAAGAGAATAAAATCGATTTTGAAGAAAAATGCATTCTGACATCGCCTGAGGCCGCAGCAGAACTGAAGAAAGCTAGTGGTCAGCTAGGTATACCTGTCACTTTGATAGGTGATGGAGTCTTCATCGGATTTGATAGTCGAACTGAGAGAAGGATTAAACGACAGCTTGGAGTGTGAGAGAATGTACGATTTAGTGATCATTGGCTCCGGCGTAACAGGATACGGTGCAGCTATGTATGCTGCAAGACTTGATCTGAATGTAGCAGTGATTGGCAACGTTGATGGTGGCACTATAACACTTACGGATGATGTTGCTAATTATCCGGGCTATATTCAACTCACAGGTAAAGAGCTTGCAGATAAGATTAAGGAACATGCTCTTGACTATCCAATCTTTACTGAAGCCGGTACAGTGGTTGACATCTTCAGAGACAAGCAGAATTTCTTCTATATCATTACAGAGAACAAGTCATTCCTGGCCAAATCTATCATAATAGCTACAGGAATGAAAGAACGAGAGCTAGAAGTTCCGGGTCATGATGAACTGAAAAACAAGGGCGTGAGTTACTGTGCACTGTGTGATGCGCCTTTATACAAGGATAAGGTCGTAGCGGTTGTAGGTGGCAGTGACAGCGCAGCAAAGGAAGCACTTCTCTTGGCAAAATACTGTCCAAAAGTGTACATTATCTATAGGCGCGAGAAGATCCGACCTGAACCCATTAATGGTGCAAGAATTGAGAGAGAATCTAAGATTGAGGTCATAACGAATACAAATGTCATAGAGATAGTTGGTAAGGGAAAAGTCACAGGTGTTAAGTTGGATCGCCCCCATAATGGTTCTGACATCTTGAATCTTGATGGAGTGTTTATTGCGATTGGAGGAATCCCATATTCTGAACTCGCCGCAAAATTGGGTGTCAATGTCAACGAAAAAGGCGAGATTAAGATTGACCGTTCAAGCAGGACCAATATTGAAGGAGTGTATGCTGCGGGTGATGTTGTCGACAGCGAGTTTAAGCAGGCAATTACTGGTGTTGCAGAAGGTGTCAACGCAGCCTATCAGGCATACAAGTACGTAAATGAGAACGAGTTCATCTTCTCATGTAGACAAGAGGAATGAAGCGTTAGGCTTGAAGATCTCACTTTGCTTGGAGAGCAATCCGCCATGGGTATAATTCAGCATGAAATATTCCCGATTTGACAGCAGGATCATTTTTCATAATCATTAGGGCTTCTTCCCGGGATGTTACCTCAATCATGACTAAGCCAATGAGTACATCAGAGAATCTGCCTGCCATTGTAAGGATACCTTTCTCCAATAGATCTTTGAGATATTCAAAATGCTCGCCAACTCGTTCATTTGTTCCTGGACTTCCATATTCATTAGCAGGTCTCAGCATGATAACATATGATTGAGTTTCCATAATGAGCGATAACTCCTTTTTGTGTAGATATTTTGGTGAAGAGGATTACTCGATGGCTTCAAATAACTTTTCAACGAACATTTCAGGAGGTGTCAATCCCTCGACAGTCACGGTATCATTGAATATTGTTTTTGGAACACCGAATACTTCAAACTTGGTCGCTTCTTCTTGCATCTCTAGTGATTCGAACATCTCGGAATCAATAAGTGGATTCAGAATCGCTGCTTGATGCGCGAGCCGAGTCATGCCTGGGCAATATGGACATTGCGGAGTCACGAAGACTCGGATATGAATTGGTTTGTCAATTGCACGAATGTCCTCGATTATGTCCGGTGGTAAGGGAACTGTCCCA
>JAEORN010000369.1 GCA_016840825.1 Candidatus Thorarchaeota archaeon
ACATATGCATCATCATTTGGAAATGCTTGGCTCATACGGGGGTCTGCTTTTGTAATAGCAATGAGGGTTTCTAAATCATCATCTGATGCAATCCTTGCGGCAAGAGCGCCAGTAGATCCTTCATATTCTAGACAACTTGTAGCTTCGACATCAAAGTCTTTGGCAAAAAAGAAAGCACTCTCTGTCTGAGCAAATCCATGCTTTTTGAAATATGCTATCTGTTCACTCGAAGTTTTCGAACGAAGGTCCACACTGGTCTGAATTTCTTTAATTCCATCTTTGTTCTTCCAGTATTCAATCATATCATTGAGTAATTTGTCTTTGACTTCAACTGGACATTTGGGGAGACTCCATGGGTATCCTACTAGAACTTGGCCAAGATTTTCATCAATCATATCAGAGGTGATGTAAGCTAACGGTTCACCTTCTTTTGTAAAAGCATATCGTGTTGCATCTTCACCACGTCGGTCATTCCTTGGTCCAATCTCTTCAGGATTAGCTGGAAGACCAGATATCTCAGTGTATATCTTCGCCTGAACTTCCTCGTATTTTTGTCCAGCTTTCCAGTACTTATAATCAGCATCCATCTTTGATCACTCCAACTGTGAGAATTGTTTAATTCACTCCTCTTTCTGATGGACAAAGTAAATCTCATTGAGTTCCATGTCAGGATTCATCTTTGCTAACCCAATTGCTGCAGCGCCTTGGGCTCTGAATCCAAACGAGGTTCTCAATGGAAAGTCTGTCATACCTGCAGATTTGCACTCCTTCGCGACTTCAATTGCAAGTCTATTCCAAGAGAATTCGTAGCCAGGTCTGCTAGCAGTGAATCTCATAATATATCGTTCTTCATCTCCTTTGAGGATGTTACCATCAGGAGCGAACTTCAATGGTGCGGAGGCAGCAACGATTTTGTCACCATCAAAGAGCATGACACAGTGTCCATCTTTGAGGACTCGATCTTTGAAGTAGGCTGAAAATGCTTCCGTAGTGGGGAATGCTCCTCGTATACTTGAGTCAGCAAGACATAGTTCTACGAGGGCAGGAATATCATCCTCAGTAGCTACTCGACTAGTGAGTTCCGCTTCCTTCCCATCGAATTTCTTCTTTACATCAATCGCAGCAGACTTTTCGATGTCAAGGTCCTTTGAATATGAATAGTATCTCTCAGTTTCTACAAATCCTTTCTCTTTGAAATACTCGATCTGTTCCTTCTTCGTCTTCGAACCTACAACAACTGCAGTCCGAACTTGTTTCACACCATCAATACTGTAGATGTGGGCCAATAGATCATCAAAGAGCTTGTCCTTCACTTCACGTGGACAATCCTTCAGACTCCACGGATAACCAATGAATCCTCTCCATGGTTCATCACTATCTGTTGCGGATGTGATATATGCCAGAGGCTTACCATCCTCTGTCAAAGCGTAGCGAGTTGCTTCTTTTCCGCGGTCATCATTCCGAGGTCCAATCTGCTCTGCGCGAGCAGGAAGTCCTGAAACCTCTGTATAGATTTGAGCCTGGATCTCTTCAAGACCCTGACCAGATTCCCATTTCTTGTATTCTACTTTCATATTGTTCTCCTCTCAATCTGTAGTTTGAAAAAACCAACAAGGAATATGATAATGGTTTGGGTAATAAACCTTATTGGGAAAATGCTTTAAAAGACACACTTATATACCAAAATGGCTTCTTGGGTAAACTGAACGGGGAACAAAAAATCATTGTGAGTTAGGCAAACAATTTCAGTGATAACGTGAATGACATGGAAATCAAACATTACGAGAGTAAAGTGATTAATCCTAGACGATTGGTAAATCCAATAGACGTAATTCAAGAGAATTGTAAAACACTGAACAAGGTTCTACAATACTTGAATCAACTTAAACCACAGAGAGCTAGTGATTATGCAATTGCTCTTGAGAATCGCCTACGAACAGATATCAAGGAGTATCAAATAGATTACTCTCTCCTGAATATTCACAAGAAGCTGAAAGAGTGCGAATTCCTCAATAGATATCCAGACCTTCTTGATGCAATGATCAACTTTGCATTGAGTGAATTGCAACTCCCTACTACATATGAGCTAGGTTCTGGAGAGGTTGAGGTCCCACTCATGTCCTGGTTAAGAGCACTCAATGTCTTTAGATATCATAGAGTGAAAGCCATTGTCGACATTATGGAGAGGAACGAAGGAATTGAGCTCTGGAAAGATTTGGTCTATCGTGCAACTCAAGAATCACTGAAACGGTCAACAGAGGAGTGTCATCCACCTATCAAAGAGATTGCAGACGGGTGGATAAAAGAAGGAGAAACTGGGGAAAGCTGCTTTAATCTAACAGTCGTTAGCTTTGACGACCACAAAGTCGCATTAAAATTTGACCGGTGTCCGGTCTTCGATTCTGTCAAGCATCTTGAAGACCGTGAGATTGCTTATCTCTCATACTGTTGGACAGGTCAACCAGAGCAAGAACTAAACAAAAAAGCTCGAAGAAAGAAGACTCCGCAGACGCTGTATCAGTGTGATTATTGCGTGGAGTTCTTCTGGGATAATGATGTTCATCCGAACGCGGAGCCACCGTCAAATGACTTCTGGCACAATCTCCCGATTGAGAAGTAATCATGTATGACGGTTTAGTACT
>JAEORN010000370.1 GCA_016840825.1 Candidatus Thorarchaeota archaeon
ATGGTCTGTGAAATGGTCTGTCCAACAGATGCAATAGATATTGACAAACATGTAGGCTCAGATGCGACCTTAGATTCCTTATTAGGGAATGTCTAACTATAATACAGATATTGAATCAAGGTAGCAGAGAGTGATAGATTGGAAGACAACTACATTAGACTCTTGGAACGACAAGTGGAGATTCTTCTATGGTTTACTAGCAATTCTCTTCGAACATCATTTTCAATGGAGTACTATCTTGTGATGCTAGAATCATTTTACGATAAGATTAGGGATTATCATATGGAGCTAGTCAAGATTGAGAATTCTCTGAATGATTTATCTAACAGAAGCAAGCATCAATTATTGAGAAAGCTTCTCAGTGATTGGGATGAGCTCATTCCGAATGTCAATGAACGCATCCAAGAGATAAAAGGTAAGCGCATTCAAAGATCTTAGTATACAAGTAACTTAGTGAATCGCATTATCGAAAATTCTCCTGCAATTTATCGACCTACAGTCTTTATCAGGGATTGTTCGAGTTGTATGGCAAGAGGTTAGGACTATGTTTGATGTTCTATTAACACCTGAAGAGAAGGCTATCAAAGAGGAAACACGTCGATTTGTACGAGACAAGGTAAGTAGTGAGTTACTGATTGCTATGGATTCTAAGGAGAAGGAGTATCCCTACGAGTTCGTGAAAGCTGCAGCCAAAGAGAAACTCCTAGGACTTAGATTCCCAAAGGAATACGGTGGAAGAGGACTCGGCTGGGTATCTGAGATGGTTGCGCTTGAGGAGATAGGAGTCCTTGGAATCGCTTTAGGATGTGCATTTTCCCTTCCAAGCATCATCGGAGAAGGCATCAATAATCATGGCTCTGAGGGATTGAAGAAGAACTATCTCCTGCCCACACTCAAAGGAGAGAAGATCTGCGGAGAAGGGCTTACTGAGCCTAGAGGAGGCTCTGACTTCTTTGGGACCAATACTACTGCCATAAAGAAAGGAGATAATTATATCATAAACGGTGAGAAACGATTCGTTGCTGGAGGAGTTGGAGCAGATTACTTCATCATCTATGCAAAGACAGATTTCGAGGCCCCTCCACACAAGTCACTTAGTGCCTTCCTAGTAGATAGAGATGCGGGAGTGAAGGTGGAAGAGGAATACGAGCTCATGGGATGTAGAGGTATGGGAGCAGCTAGGATTGTGATGAGGAATGTCGAAGTGCCAGAGTCTAATCTTGTAGGGGATTTACATGATGGTAACGCTGTGTTCAACAGCATGATGGTACCAGAACGACTGACTTCTGCTGCAGGACCAATTGGGATGGGTAGAGCATCGATAGAGATTGCAGCAAGATATGCAGACAAACGAGAGGCGTTTGGGAGGACAATCCGTAAGTACGAGGCGATCAGCTTCAAGGTAGCTGATTGTGCTATGGAGCTAGATGCAGCAAGAGGATTAGTACACCGAGCCGCAAAGGTAGCGGATACAGGAGTTTGGTGTAGAAAGGAAGTATCTATGGCGAAAGCCTTTGCGACTGAAGCGGGTTTCAAGGCTGTTCACGAGGCCATGCAGATTATAGGAGGCATAGGATACACCGATGTCTATCCGATTGAGCGATTGTATAGAGACGCACGTCTAGCAACTATCTGGACCGGAAGCAATGAGGTACAAAGACTGATAATTCAAAATGAGGTTTTCAAAGAGATTCTAGAGGAAGACAGGTCTCTTAAGCGGGATATTGAATTGGATACACCAGGAGCTCATAAGACCGTAGAGAAAGTCTACACTGAGGATATCAAAAAGTACTATCCAAAGTAAAAGGTTTCACTCCTCTCTGTCAATGAAGATCGATTTGAACATGCCCTCAAGAATGACATAGTCAGCCCAGTTCCCAGTGCCTATCTGCATGCCTTGAGGGTATGTCTTCTCAACTCGATCTCTGAATCTCTTCAACATCTCACGAAGCTCAGGAGTGTCTTTTCTTGCAAGAAGTGTGAAGACCAGATTCAAGTCGATTCCAAGCTCATGAATCATTGCGATTTCACGTGTTTTTATCTTGTGTTCTATCAAATAGGGAGTCTTTTCCAGTTCTTTGTCGATAAAGTGCGTATACAGAGGCATCCCAGAATCTTCATCAAGGATTGCGCAAGCTAAGATTTCGGACATGATGGTCAGAACACCTTGAATTTCGGTGTTTTCACCTTTTTGTTTTGAATCCATGCACACATCGTAAGGTTAAATATTGTTAATTCATACTTCTTCCTATAGAGGTGAATCAAATCATGTCTAAGTTAGTATGTCCAATGTGTGGCGAAGAAACTTCTGTGCCGGTCCATTGCGGACGCGAGATGCATAGAGAAGGAGATCAGCTTGTCTGTTGGATGGGACCAGCATGTGGTGTGCAGGATATGCCTAAACATTGCGGTGCCTTCATGGAACTCAAAGAGTAGATTAGAAAACTAGATATGAAATCCTCCTACAGGATTTCAACTAGTGTAGGGATTAATGATGGTAGATGTGCTTAAGGAAATTCATGTAAAGACGAGTCAAAGAGCTTTTGATGATAAGCCAATATCAGATGAGATGCTCAAGTCGATACTTGAAGCAGGACGCCTCGCTCCATCATGTGCAAATACACAGGAGTGGAATTTCATTGCGATTAATGACAAAGAAGCCCTTGAGGAAGCACATGAAGCTGTCAGTGGAGGAAATTACTGGGGAAAACGAGCACCTGTCATGATTGTAATAACCGCCAAAGAAGGAGGCGGCTGTGGAGCGCACAATCTTCCATATTGGATGATGGATGTTGGCCTTGCGACCCAGAATATTCTCCTGCAAGCATTCCATCTTGGGCTAATTGCCCATCCAACAGCTGGATGGAACGAGAAGGAATTGAAAGAAATCCTCGGAATACCCAAGGAATACAGAATAGGTACTGTCATCTTCATAGGATATAAAGGAGATGTCAGTCTTCTTGATGAAAGAAATCAAGAAAGAGAAGCAGCACCACGAAAGAGGAAACCCTTTGAAGAGGTTGTCCATTACAATAAGTGGTAGACTAGTCAATGCAAAGGATTATGTTCTTGATTTGTCAATAGTCCATATCCTGGGAGGCGACACCACTGCAAGCATTCCTCGATCTTTCGATCCTTATTGTCGGAATTTCATCCATAGTCGTTGGTATGGCTATTGGTTATCTAATTGGAGGTCGCTCTTCCCTTAAGCCAGTAGATAGAGTTCTTCTTGGCTCTATTATGGGATTGATAGCTGGGTTTGTGATCACAATCATACTTGGTCCGATGTTTCCGATTGGTGACACAATGATGTTGATTTCAGTGATAGCATGTGTCGTTGGAGCATTATTTGGAGAGTCAATGAGTTGGGCACCTATGCCACCGAAACCTCCCAAACGACATGTCTATTTCGAGCTGGATGACGAAGATGACTTTGATAAAGAGATTGAAGACTCGCTAAGAGGCTCATCTTGAGTGCTAGAAACATCACCTCAAGATTAAAGTTCCTAGTTGTATCTTCAAGCGATATTATAATAATTCCATGGAGAAGAGATGATGACTCATAGATTGCAACACCTATTGACAGCAACGATCATATTCTGTCTAGTTAGTGCATTTGTGTTAAATCCAGTACAAGCACAACCACCAGGTTGGAGTGGAGATGAAAATCTCGCATTTCTCCTTGAAGTGAATGGAACTTCAGCTGCTGAATCAGATTCAGGTAGCCCAATACATGTGAACCTTACGGATCCAATCGACCTTGAGATCACGATAGATGTAGGTTCTAACCTAACACTACAATCAGGGACCTTTTCTATGCTATATTTGGGGATTCCTATATTCAATCAGCCATTTGATTTGAATGTTCCTGCATTGGAAGGCATGTCTGCAACCCTCCTCAATACATCATTAGACCTGAGTACTTTGACTCCGGGAGGATTGGATATTATTTCAGGAACCATTGAAGGATTGTTTTCTCTTACCTACAATTTATTCGGATCGACTGAAAATGTAACTGTATCAGAGAACTTCGTTCTAGCTATTGGAGCTTCTGGTTTCGCCGCATTGGGATCCATTACAGGCATAATCACTGTTGGATTTGCAGTAATGGCAGTGTTCAGCCTTCTATTATCTTTGGATGAATTCCAGAAAGGTATACTTGCCGCTTTCAAGATGAGGAAAGGTAAGACTGCCAAGGAAATTGGAGTCTTTCCAGCTCCTGTTGTCTTAAGACGACATCCAAAGAAAGGCGAGAAAATCTCTAAAGACGAGTTGATAAGTCGAGTTGGTCAAGCGATTCCCGGAGCTGATAGTGTAGCAAAACACGCTCCTAAAGCAATGGACGTGGTTCGTCCGAAGTCAAAAGTTCCTGTAGGCAAGCTGTCGAAGGCACTTCGTATCAAGAAAGACCAAGGTGGGACTCTTGCAGCTGCAATGACGGAGATCGGTATCTTTCAGACTAGAAGTGTTAAGACACCTTTGAAGAAAGTAGCGTTCTCAGGAATGTCCCTCGCCTTTACCTACTGGGCAGTCATGCAATTATTTTACAACACAACACCGGATTTACTTACAGTTTTATTCTCTGTAATTGGTGGACTTGTTATCTCGGTTGTAGTTGGTTACTTCATGGCTTGGCTAGCAAGAGTGCCAAAGCTTGGGTACGATTGATGTCCTGATTGATGCGAGAGCGCCTTCTCGCATCTTTTCTCCCCTTTTTCTTCCAATTATTGACACAAGCTTATCTTAATATCTCAAAATATCGACACCTTTTTGACTAATCACCTCTAATCTGGGAATTGACCATCTGGGAGGAAATAACAGAAATGACATTGCCAGTAAAACATGCATCAAATTGGGAAAATGACGAAGCAGCAGTATCGATACCATATAGTGCAGCGGGTGTTGGAACAACTGTGATTCTAACATCTAAATTCACAGGTCGAATGCTTTTGCTTGATGTGGGCGATGGAGCACTTAGAGACCTGCTCTCAAGTGGCAATCTCGAATTTGTCAATGAGATTGATTTGATCGCAATAACTCATGGACATTTTGATCATGTAGGAGGCTTATGGACGCTTCTTGGGTTTCTTCGAATGCTTGAGAGAGATAATCCATTGAATATCTTGGTTCCCAGAGGGTGTATGGAAGTAACGAATATTGTCAAAGGCTTCAAGGATTGCTATTTTGAAACGCTTCCCTTCCAAATCAATGTCTTCGAACTTCAACATGGATCTGGCTTTGATACTGATTTCTTCAAGATTAAAGCAATCGGCGTAGAGCATTATGGTCAGGAGAACGCTACTGACAGAGATATCCTTATGCCAGCATTGGGATACAGAGTACATATTGGACAAACTGAGGTTTCGTTCTCAGGTGATAGCAGGATGTGTCAAGGACTCGTTGATTTGGCAACCGATGCGGATCTAGCAATAATCGAATCCACATACGAACAACATCCAAGCCCTAAGAAGAAAGTACACTTGATTGAACTAGAAGCACGAGAGTTAGGAAAGAAGGCAAAGGAGTACCTCTTGGTACATAGAAAGCCAGAAGCTGGAAAGAATGTTATCAGCAAATTACCCTAGAGAATTAAGTTCGTTAGTACCAGTACAAGAACACCCAAAATAGCTGAAATTGGAACGGTGATAACCCACGAAACTAGTATCTGTTTTACTTGTTTCCTTTGAACCGGTTCTTGGGATACAAAACCTACTGCGATCAGTGCCGCAACAAGTACATGGGTTCCACTAAGTGGTAAACCAATGAACGTTCCAACGAACATTACCAGGGAAACAGAGATGCTTGCAGAAAGAGCGGAAGAAGGTGATAATGTAACTACTTCAGTCGAGAGAGTCTGTATTACTTTACGCCCAACTATTGCCAATCCAAGAGCCATGCCCAATCCCCCTACAAGAAGAGGAATTATGAAGACACCAAAAACAAGCCCACCTAGTTCGATAGTCCCTTGAAAATCCTCCATAACGACAAGAGGGGACACAGCGTTTGCCACATCGTTGCCCCCCCTACTCAATCCAGTAAATATCAGGAATGCTGCAAGCCCGTAGGCGGCAATACGTTCTTGACGCTCGCGAGCTGCTAGACCTGGCGCTCTCTTCTGCAGCCTTCTAACACCGGCAAAAGTAATTCCTGCGATGAAGAAACCAATCACTGGAGATATGATCCATCCCAGAAAGATTTCTAGTACTACATACCAATCAACGCTCTCTAGTCCCCAACCAGAAATACCAATCAAAGGTGCCCCAAGGGCGACACCAATCACTGAACCAACAATACATTGTGTCGTGCTTATTGGCATTCCCTTGGTAGCTGATGCAACTAGGAGCCAAATTGCCATTGAGATGAGTATGGCAAATATCATACTCGTAGTCAATGATAAACCGCCAACTAGGTCAGATCCAACCTTCTCTGAAACACCACCGCCTAGCGAAATGGCTCCTATAATATTGATTAGTCCGCCAGCTAGAACTGCAGTACGAATAGAGAATACTCTTGCTCCAACCGCAGGACTCATGGTTTCATCGTTACTGCCAATAGCAAATGCTACGATAAAACAAATGATGAGCAATGCAAGTAACAAGAGTAAATCCAATGTCGCACCCTCAGAATTAGCTGTACTTTACTGCTAGCTCGCGAATGTAATCTGCAGCATCCTCTGCTTGTTGAGCTACCTTTACTATCCTCTCTGTAACGGATTGAAAGAAAACAATCTCATGGGGTTTGTATTTTGGCATTGTGTATAGCTTGCCCATAAGCTCGAACTGGATGTCGCGTGCTTTTTCTCTTTCCTTGTCTAGTTTTCTTGTTATTTCTATAGCATTCGTGAAATCGGTATATAGATACTTTATCGCATCTTGCAGAAGATCTGTGCATATCCAGACCTGTTGGCCAATTTCTCGAATCTCATGTGGAGGCTGTATGCTCTTTCCCATAATCATAACACGAATAGCATCCTCTGTTGCATCGATAACATCATCTATCGATTTGACCAGTGTGTGTCTTTCTAGAGCGGCTTGAGGTAGAAAAGCAGACTTAGTAAGTATATTCTCAACGAGATTCTCCTTGACGCCGTCCATTTCTCGCTCTATTTCAATAATCTCATGTTCTAATTCCTTTAGAACATCAGCCTTACCTTCCTCCCAGACCTTAGATGCAACACATAACTTTGCGCTTGCAGATTGCATACCTTTGCTAAGGACCAGTAAAAGCTCGTCAGCCTGCTTCTGCAAGTCCTTATCTCCAGTTCCGAATATTCTAGAGAAAGCCATTGTATATACTCCTTTGACTGGACAAGGAATTGGATTTGAAACATAGGTAAAAAACCTGTGGTTAAAAATAGGTTGACGTCGAGGATCTGCTTGAATTGGATTAGGCGTGGATGTTATAGACTCCTCGACGTCTTTTCGGTCCAATCTCGTGCGAGTTTCAGGAGGTGGTAGAGAGTGTGCAGTAGAGAATACTTGGACTGGAGAGTTCCAGATTCTGTCCAATGATGGCTTCACCCACAAGTTCGTCTATACCAACATGCAGATTATCAGATCCATCCTTTACGAAGACTTCCTTTTCTGTGATCTCTCTCATACGGTAGATAAGCTGAATAGCTGTTGCCCATGCAGCTTCTCCTTCTAATGGCCAAGCATCAGTTACAATATCATCCATGAGAAGCGATTCAATGAATCCTACACGCTTCTGAAAGGCTTGTGATGAGCGATATAGTTCGAAGGCTTGAATGCCATCCTCGCGCTTAATTACTATTACTCCACAGGTTCGGTCAGGTAATTGTTCCCGAATCTGGTCAGCAGCCTTAGTCACTTCTTTCTGCTTCTTCTCTAAAGCTTCTGTGTATTTTGTAGGATCCTTTGCTCCTGCGCCAACAGCATAGCCACTGGCTGCCCCCCAGATTTCTCCTTGATCAACAGCAGATTCTGGGATGTAGTGCTCAACATCTGTCATGATACTCTGGTACTTCATAACATTTATTCTGTTTCGAAGATCTTTGCCAGATGCACCCATTGAACGGTAAATACTCCCTCTTCTCAAAGGATGAGGAGCATGTACGCACTTGACAGGAATTCGTCGTTCTTCTCCAGGTTGTAGGATTGTACTTTGCAGGACAATCCTATCCTGACTACCCTGTCCAAGTAGGACCTCGGAAGCCTCAATCAGGACTGGGCGCTCACCCCTATTCTGAGCGATAAGAGTTGCAACTTGATCTCCTCCCTCAAGGATAACAAGATCTCCGGTTGCCAGAGCTTCCGCAGCATTGATGTAATCCACTTCAGTTTCAGAAGATTCGATTTTTGTAATTGGCACGAAAGAAAAACTGCCATACTCTACAGGACGTTCCAGACTGAATATTCCATTCATCAGAAACTCATCTGCTAATGCGCGAATCTGTGCCGCGCCATCAATCTGTGACACCATGTACACCTTGTATTAGTGTATTATGTAATAGTGTTACACGATTCCTTATAAAGTATTACACCAAATATGTAATAATAGTTGATATTTGGATTTCAGAACCAGAAATCTGGAGTATAGGGGTAGATATTGCTTGGAGCGAGAGCATTAAAATGGACAGCCTTGCAATTCGATGGAAATGATATCAATTAGAAATAGAGCATTCCATTGGAATGAGGATTTTGAAACAGTTCGCCAATTTCTAATCGAGATTTGGAATGAGGGGCCACTATACCGCAACTGGATTCCATCAATGTTTGAGAATATGAAATTTGGACCGGGTGGAAAGGAATACGTAGATGAAGATGACGAACATGTCAGGATTTGGGAAGGGCCGGATTCGAGGATAATAGGCGTTTCCATTGCTAAGCCATCGGGAGAATGCTGGGTGCATATACATCCTCAATTTCTGGACTGCGAGAGGGAGATTATACTCTGGATAGAAGAACAGAGAAGTAAGACCAAGAGTAGTTCTGGTGAGCGAGTGAGATGTCATTTTGTCGTTGAAGAGCACGATCATAATCGCATAGAAATGCTGAGGGATCTTGGCTACGAGAGATCAGAGATTGAAGGCATATCTCAGGTTAGGAAACAAGGACTGTCAATCCCGGATTATCATGTACCAGAGGGATATTCTGTAAGGAATGCTGAAATTATGGAAGAATGGGAAGAGTACAGACGGGTACAGATGGCAGTCTTTTCGCATGTGAAGGAGATGAGTAGGAAAATGCTTGAACTCTACAGTAAAGCATCCTTCTATATTCCTGAACTTGACATCGTTGCAGTAGATCCCAAGGGTAGATTCGCAGCTTTTTGCACAGGACGAATAGACCCAGTCAGTAGAATAGCAGAATTGGAACCAGTGGGTACTCACCCAGACCATAGAAAGAAGGGGCTTGCTAAGGCTGTGATAATAGAGTGTCTGAAAAGGCTTGAAAGTCATAATCCAGTCGCAGTTGTCATCTTGGGAGCCGCCCCTACTGAAGGAGCTAATCGACTATACGAATCGGTTGGATTTGAGAATTTGGGAGAGCGACATATCTGGTCAAAAGATATCTGATCTTGAAAAGCTCGGAGCTATTCAAGAATCGCCTTTATTCGCATGATTCCAGCGCCAATCTTCTCTTGTTTGGTAATCCTGAATCTTCCAAGGATACCAGTCCTTTCAACATGTGGGCCGCCACATAGCTCCTTACTGAAATCGCCTACTGAGTATACCGATACAGTTTCGCCATAGTTCTCTTTGAAGAAGGCGAGAGCTCCAGATGTGATAGCATCGTCATAGGGCATGAATCTCCTTTCTACTTCAAGGTCCTTCTCAATAACCCCATTGACAAGATTCTCCACTTCTTTGACTTCTTCTGGCGTCAATTTTCGATCAAATGTGAAATCGAATCGTAATCGTTCCTTGGTGATATTACTACCATTCTGTGTTACTTCACTGCCCAGAACCTTTCGTAGAGCTGCTTGCAGAAGGTGCGTTGCAGTATGGAGCATAGTGATCTCCTCACTATGATCAGCAAGGCCTCCCTTGAACTTACCCTGAGTTGCAGTTCGGGATATCTCTCTGTGTTCCTCGAATTGCCTCTGGAATTCCTTCATATCGACCTTAATTCCATTCTCGACTGCAATCTCGCGGGTCATCTCAACTGGCAATCCAAAGCTTGTGAAAAGGAGGAAAGCGTCCTCTCCAGTAATTGTTCCAGTTTCATCCAGAATCCTTTGCAACTTCCGAAGAGCTTTCTGGAGGGTCTTTCTGAATTTGGTTTCTTCTTCTTCTAGATTCTGATGTATGAATTCTTTATTTCGATTAACCTCATCATAGACATCCTCATACATCTTGATGGTAATATCAGCTAAATATCTCATGAAGCCTTTCTCGATACCAAGAAGATCTGCACTGTGGACTGATTTCCTAATAAGACGTCGAACGATATAACCAGCTTCGACATTGGATGGACCAATCTTTCTATCATCAGCCATGATCATCACTGCGGATTTCACATGATCAGCAATTATTCGCATCTGACGCATCTGATACTCATCTGGCTCTTCAATTCCAGACATTTCTTTGATTTTATTTGTCAGAGGTAAGAAAAGGTCCGTATCGAACACTGATTGGACGCCTTGAAGCATGGCGAGGGTCCGCTCAACTCCCATCCCCGTATCGATGTTCCGTCGTTCCATCTTTACATAGGACCCATCTGCTTTCTTGTTGTAGTACATGAAGACATCATTCCATACTTCAACAAAATGACCACAACTACATCCAGGTCGACAATCGCTTCCACAGCGGGGAATCTCGTCAACTTCAATGAACATCTCAGTATCAGGCCCACATGGTCCAGTGCTACCAGCTGGGCCCCACCAGTTGTCTTCTTTCCCGAGATAGTAGATACGATCCTCGGGAATTCCCACACCCTTCCATATTTCGGCTGACTCTTCATCACGATCTGCATCTTTATCTCCAGCGAAGACTGAAACAGAGAGCTTGTCTGGATGGAATCCTAGATACTTCTTAGATGTAAGGAATTCATAGCTCCAAGTAATAGCTTCCTTCTTCCAGTAGTCGTTTAGACTCCAGTTGCCCAGCATTTCGAAGAATGTCAGATGAGTGGTATCACCTACTTCATCGATGTCAGTCGTTCTGATACATTTCTGACAACTAGCAAGCCTACTACCTTGTGGGTGGGGTTCTCCGAGTAGGAATGGAACTAATGGATGCATACCTGCGGATGTGAATAGTACTGTTGGATCATTCTCTGGCATCAGGGATGATGGCGCTATTACCGCATGTTTCTTCTCTTTGAAGAAATCCAAGTACATCTTTCTTAGTTCCTTCGCATTCATAACAGTCACTCTCAGTTGCTAGAATTCAGTGTCGCCAGTCAATGAATCATTAAAACCATTGCGTTAGGATAGAATTAATCCAGAATGGGTCATTCGATAGGTCCGTAATTTCGAAGATATCCAAGGATATCTCTGTAACCAGTTAAGAAACCGGTCATTGCTAACAATCTCTGCATCATACTTCATCGCTTCCTTAATGATGGTGAGATCATCATCTGTCCCTCTGGATGCTTCGACAACATGACCTTCTGTGATCAAGTTCTGAAGTGTCATTGGTTTGTCAATCTTATGTTTAAGAGCCGCAGAAATCACAACAATTGGTTTGTATCCAGACGCAGAGAGGCTTCTGATTGCCCTGAGTAGATTCATTGCCTTTGGTATTCCATCAGGAGCAAGGTAGAAAGAAACGTTATTCCCGTCCACTATCAATATTCTATTCGAATTGGGATTTGATTTGGTAGTAGAGATTGTTCTTGACTTGCATTTATTGATGTGATCGTCAAGAACCCTTATGTCAAATGACCGGTCACAATGTGGACAACGGGCTCTCTTTGGCATCACAGAATCCTCACCTTTTGCATTTGCGTGAATCACTTTTGATAGTTTTCGCAGCGGCAGAGTGTGAAGATTGTCCAAATGGTCATATACAGTTCATAAATTTCAAAAGGAAACTTTACCTAATTACTAAGGCGTCCGGTCTCGTTCTTGTTCGTCCTCCCGGCGGCTATGGACAAGAACGGACGCCGCCTTTTCTTTATAGCCCTATTAGATTCAGTAGATAAGCTACGAATAGAAACCAACCAGTACCTATCGCAAGTATTAGGAAACCTAAGGGGGTTGCAATCTTCGCAAACTCAACCATGGATATTGGTCTATGTTCCTTCTCAGCAAATGCCATGGCGAGGATATTAGCTGGACAACCGATTGGTAAGATAAAGCCACCCACATTCACTGCGAATATTAATACGATTGGGAGGAGTGGACTTATTGGTGCCAAATCAACTGCAATTGGAGCAACAACAGCAGAGATAGGTATGTTATCAATTACAGCAGATAGGAGTCCAGGAACCCAGATCATAAACACGACTGCGAAGAACTCATTTCCTCCAATGACTGACTGAACTCCGTCCCCAATCTCACCAATGATCCCCGTTATATCTAGGGCAGCGACAAGACCCAAGAGACCAATGAGAAAGAAGACTGTTCCCCAATTCACTTTCTTTAGGATATCATCCACCCATTCCCTACTGAACATGAGAAGGAAAGATGCTA
>JAEORN010000371.1 GCA_016840825.1 Candidatus Thorarchaeota archaeon
TCTGTTATACCACCACCCGCAATCACAGGAATATCCAAAGCATCTACGACGGATGGCGTCATTACCATTGTTCCTATATCCAAGACGCCAGTAGCTCCACCATTCTCATATCCTACCACTGTTACCATATCAGCTCCAAGAGAAGCACCTTTGATTGCATACCTTACTCCTGCACACTTATGGATCCAGAGCGCTCCGCTATTCTTGAATTTCGGGACCAAGTGCTCCGGAGCCTTGTGGCCACTTGTTTCAATGATCTTCACGCCTTCGTCTAGAGTTGCATCAACATAGTCCTCTAGCTTATCTTGAGGCATCAATGCGGGAAACAGGTTGATATTGACTGCAAATGGCTGATTCGTAAGGGACTGAGTCTTCTTAATGGCATCTCGAAGAGCATCTGGGGATTTGAAATTCGCACTAGCCAGTACCGCACAGGCTCCAGCATTACTGGATACTGCAACAAACTCAGGAGTAGTGATTCTTGCCATCGCCCCGACAATAATCGGATACTTGCATCCTAACATCTCAGTTACTTTTGTCTTTATCATTTAGTTCACCCGCATGTTTTCTCTGTTGAATGGGTTCTAACAGATAAATGTCGTTATCACCTTGAAAGTCACAAGATAAATGTTCAACCTAAATCGGTTTGAATGCAAATGCGAGAATCCAAACTAGGATACCATTGTAGAAACTCCATTCTCTCCAGTATATGAATACAGGACCTACGCAACAAGTAGCACATTTTTTGACGCTAGGTTCTCCAAAACCCTTTCTTATATTCAACAAAGGGCATAGGATACTAGAGGAGTAGAATATGACAATTCGTCCCTGCATCCGCATAATCTACAGTACAAAATCCGCTGGTAGCTATTATGGACGAAAGGGTTTGGAACCAGTCTGCCACAGTTGTGATAAGAGGCTTGGCATAGTTCGCGATTTTCAAGGCTTTGTAATAGTTCCACAGGAGATATCATCTTTGATTTTTTCCGCACAGCTGGCCGCTGAAGAACTGAACGTGGAACTAGAGTTAGTGGATACCAATAGTATGTCATTGATAGAAAGACTCCGGGAGCTAGTGAATGGAAAACCAATACCACGTATTGATATCGGCGAGATGTTTTTTACCGGTCTTCCCACTAAACAGGAAATCATAGAGATATACACGACATATGTAAAGGAACTACGCGATTCTAGAATCTCTTGATGAGCATGTACTCCCTTACACCATTTGGATAGCCATCCAGACATCCATACTCATTGTAGCCTTGCTTTCTGAAGAAGTCTAGATTCTGAAAGGTAAAGCAAGCTGTCTGTCCTGCAATGCACCCTTTTTCCTTAGCAAGCGACTCAGCAGTAGTTAGAAGGTCTTTTCCATAACCCTGGTTCTGATACTTTTCATGAACCCAGAGTGCTCCTATGTTCATAGTTCCGAGAGTAGTATATCCACGAAGTCCTCCGATGACCTGCTCCTCCTCATTCTTGATGACCATTCTGAGTCCAATCTCGGGGTAAATATGGCGCAGATCTCCTAGCTTATCTATGGTGTCTAATCGCATCCCTTCGTGGATAGGTCCTTCAGCTTCTTCCGGTGTCACCTTATGGACCGAAAAACGGGTTGGGTCTTTCTTCTTGGGTTCGATATCTGTTTCATCAAGTCTTTTCATCAGGATGATCTCAGTAATTCCCTCAGCATATCCGTCATAGATGGCTTTGATCTTGTATCCTACTGCTTGGTAGAACTCAGGCCCTTGAAACGAGAAGGTGTAGGTCTGAGATACTACACATCCATTCTTCTTTGCTAGTTTCTCAGCTTCTAATAGGAGGTCTCTTCCATACCCTTGCCGTCGATATCTTGTATCCACCCAGAATGTTTCAAGATATTGCGCCCAGTAGAGAGTACTTGTTTGAATCCCACCAACGATATTTCCTTCATGGTCTTTGAGGATTAGATTTAGCCATTCTTCTGGCTTATTGAACTCCTCATTTGTCTGTTTCAAATTATACGATTCAAGACCCGCCTCAAAGTCCTCCAATTCTTCATTTGTCGGGTCGGTTGTCACTGAAAATCGGTCTGAATCGGTGCGCAATCTCATTGTACTAACCTTCTTTTCTGAAATCTTAGCTCGGCACTCTGTTCATCCTACTTAATATCTTACTAACTACGCCATCCTTACAGGCACATACTCTGAGCTTATCGTAGAAACGTATAATCTATGATATTCAGCCTTGACCAAATAGAAACAATCCTGAATTCTCAGACGAATTTTCCATATCTGTAGCAGGTTTCTTCTCCCACCACAATCTCTCCTTCCGACATACTCTTGATCATATCCACATGAATTGCACTTTCATTCGTTCCCTTACAATCGCGCAAAGCCCTTCCTAGTGCACAGTGAATGGTATTTCCCATCTTCTCATCAAAGAGCATATTCATACTATACTTCTTGATGCCCTTATTCATACCAATTGCTATCTCTCCAAGGCGACTCGAGCCACTATCAACCTCAAGGATAGACTTCAAGGTCCCCTCTCCTCTCTCTGCAGAATAATCAATGACGGAGCCTTGCTCGAACTCCAGTTTCACGCCCTCAACTAAGTGTCCCTGATACATGAAAGGGATATCAAAGGAAATCATTCCTTCTACTGAGTCCTCAACTGGAGAGGTGTAGATTTCACCACTTGGCATGTTGTGCTTTCCATCTTCAATTAACCAAGTTCTCCCTGTAGTCAGAGCAAAAAGGTCTGTATCAGGTCCTTTGAGTTGGATGTCATCATAGCGATTTAGTTTCTCACATAACACCGACATCTCTTTTGAGAATTCCTCCCAATCGATAAGGATGGCCTCATAGACGAAATCCTTGTATTCCTCAAGACTCATACTTGCCTGTTTCGCCAGTACTTCACATGGATGTAGTGTATCACACCATTTCTTCCCTAGACTCATCTCAAAAAGGAGCTCTCTTGCCTTCGCTCGTAACACCAACTTCTTCGAATCTACCTGTGCCAGAGATTTCTCTGTACTCGGTGCGTCAATCCAGATTACTACGTCACTCTCCTGAAGGGCAGATGCGTAATGCCTAGGGAAGAGGGAGAGGGTTTCCTCGTCTGCATACTCAAGATATGTACGAAGAACCTCATCACTTTCAAGTAGTACGATATAGTTTGCTTTTCTCTTTGAAATCTCGCCTGCAAGTGCAGAAACTAGGTCATGTGCCTTTGGACCCGTACGAATCATGACCATTTCTCCTTCTGCAACATTAGTTGACCAATTCACAAGGATTTCAGCATGTCTGGCTATTCTCGGATCCAATAGACTTTCACCAAATTCATTTCTTGGTGTAATAGTTAAGATACCTGTATTTAGCCATATACCCACCTCAACTCTTAAGAATCAAACAAGACTTAACGATAGTAAGGTGATTGCGTGTCAAGTAATTTAGCAGTAGGCGATAAGGCTCCAGATTTTACACTTTGGGAAGCACCTGGAAAAAGTATCACTTTAAGTGAAGAGCTTGAGAATGGTCCTGTCGTTCTGGTATTCTATCCAGCTGACTTCACATCAGGCTGTACTAAGGAACTTTGCACCTTTAGAGACATGTTGACTGGTTTCAATGACATGGGTGCTCAGGTTCTTGGAATCTCAGTTGATGGTATCTTCAGCCATGCAGCATTCAAGAAGGCAAATGATTTAGACTTTCCACTTCTCTCTGATTGGGAAAAGACAACTATACGAAACTATGGTATTGTCTTTCCTGACCTTGCGGGAATGAAAGAAGTAGCGAAACGTTCAGTATTTGTCGTGGATACCGATGGCACACTTGCATATGTTTGGGTAAGTGATAATCCTGGTATACTTCCCAATTTTGATGAGGTCCAAGAGGCCGTAAGTGCACTAAGCTAGGGGAAAGTTAGAGGTCTTTTCCGAGATAGAACTTCTTGATGTCATTAGGATATCCATTGAACACTCCAAAGACCTCATACCCTCTTCTTTGATAGAATTCAGGAGCTTGAAATGAATAGCTTGAGGTCTGACTTGATATGCATCCGCGCTCTCTAGCAACCTTCTCAGATGCAAATAGGAGTTTGGTACCGTATCCTAGACCACGATATTGCTCGTCAACCCATAGATGGTCAATCATGAAACTCATGTATATTGTACGACCCACAATCCCTCCTATTATTTTGTCATCACACTTCAATGACAAACTGATATGCTTCCCCGGTTTGTTCGATAACCCTTCTGATTGATCTACATTGTATTGAGCCAGCTTGCTACTGACATATTCCCACTCATCAAGGCTCATTTCATCAATGAGAGTTCGATCATGATTCTCTGATTCTGTCATTGGACTCTCTCTCAATACCACTAACAAATGATGTAATTTCTATATTTTGCTAAAATGTCCGGTTATTCTACTTCGTCATCTTTCTTTTTGAAAAGGTGATATGCCAAAGCTCCTGCTGCTAGTGCACCAACACCAACCATAGCTCCTAGGACATGTGGAGCATCCTCAACGAGATGTTCTACAGGATGTGTATGAGGGTTCCGCTTATCCTTATGGATTATCCAGTGGTCACCAAAATCATAGGCATGTAATGCCATGCATGAGCAACGATATTGTCCTTTCATTCCTAACTTTGGTTGTCCCCATATACTTGGTTCGAAGCAATCAGGAAGTTCTGGTAGTTGCTCCTTAGTGAATTTGATATCCTTGTTGAAGGGAACTGTTTCAAAGAACTTGTGGATGTCTAGCACAGTGGTGACCTCGACATAGGCGATATAATTCAATCTGGACCTATACGAATATAGGTATTCTTCTCCGTACATTTGCTCTCTATTTGAGATGGGATTCAATTATCTCGTTCCGAAAATCTGGAAAGTATTCCCATTCTCCAAGAATCATTTGCTGCATTATCTCAGTTCCTGAAATGAGTTGGAGAATCTGATCATGCAAATATGTAATATCCTTTGCATTGGGAGATTGAAACACCAATAGGAGTTCAGGACTGTCTGCAATTCGCCAGCTTAGCCAATAGTTTTCTGGAAATGCTTCTGAAAGGGTTCTATCAGTATGAATCTGCACGTTCTCAGATATTTCTTGAAATCGCACATTGAATATGATGACCATTCCATAACTTACAGCTCCCGGATTAATGAGCAATGTTTCGGAAATCATACCATTTTCTCGCAAGTATGTCAGCCTCTTCCGTACACTTGGTACTGAAGCCTTTACTATCCTAGATAGATCACTTAGCTGCATCCTACCATTTTTTTGTAATGTGTGGATGATTTTCCAATCAATCTTCTTCAAGTCATCAAGACCTTTGGTAGCCTGCGTTGCTTTATAGGCTAATGGCGGAAGAAGTGGAACTATTCTTTGATTTGCTATACTGCGCTCCGAGCGAATATAGTCAATGACACTAGTCAATTCAGCATTATTTCGATAGGTTAAGATGACCATAACCTCTGATTGGAATCCGAATGCAATTGCATAGATGTTCGGATGATTCCCAAGTTCTCGAATCCTTTCCTTGTCCCCTCCATCCGCAAGTTCAAGATAGATGACCGCAAAGTTGGCATGCAATATCTCCAGTGGTATCTGCACATCAAAGGCAACTATCACATTCTCTTGGACCAATTTCTCAACCCGTTTCTTGATTGTATTTACTGAAACATCATACTTCTGAGCAAGGTCTGTAAACGATATACGACAATTTGCACTCAGTTCTCCAATGAGAATCCTATCGAAGGAATCCAATGACTATCGTCTCCATTTTTCCGATTTTGACCCGACTGGTGCAAAGAAGCGAACGATTCCTTATATGATGTGTGAAAACTTGTACTCTGTATCGACCAAGGTTTCTAGTATTCTGAACAAGTTGGTATACCTGTGATAAAAATGTCAACAAATACAACTCTCAACATCCCAAGTGAACCTGATACCTTCAAAGTTCGGAGTCAGGGAAAACTAATCGCACTAACATTGATAGTTTCCACCCTAATATGTTGGGCATCAATGGAAGCAGTGAAATATGCAGAATTGATCATCTCTCCATTATTGACGATGACAATGCATCTGGTCTACTTTGTAGGTTTGGGTTTCTTCTTCTGGAAGCGCCGTGGAATTCCAATTGAGGAGGTCTAAATTGATGGATATTCTGTCAAGTTTCTTGATTTTCATCATATCAGTCATTGTATGCGCAGTGGCAGGAACTGTGACCAGACGCAAAAACATCCAACTTAGCAGAATTGGTCTGATTGTATTCCATGCATTCTACATAGTTGGAATGGTATCGATTATGATACTGCTCTAAGAATAATGTACAGGCTGCAATAGCCTGTACAACCTTCTACTTTTTCACACTTCTAAGGATCAGACTTGAAATGATTGATAGAACTCCTGCAATCATAATCATGAGATTGGATAGTTCATTGACCAGTGATACTGGATTGTACATACCTTCCAATAGGAATGCCGTGAGCAGAACTCCAATTCCTGCTAAGAATCCTATTGAACTCTGATTCGCAACTCTTCGAGAGGCGGTCACAATGATTAGGTCATAATCGGTATGGTGATCGACCTCAGTATTGTACTGAGTGAAGTATACATTTCCCAGCTCTCTGAATGCCCATACCGCAGCAAAGAGCCAGACCAATGCGAAAAGGCCTCCAATAAAAGGTATTAATGATGTGGATCCTTGTCCCAGGATTAAACCAAGTCCTGATAATACAGCACAAACCAGGTAAATCGTTCCACCAGCTGCAGTTTTCGTCTTCATTTCGACTCTCTCCAGATTCTAACGCGCCTCTAATCCATTGGCTTTGATATCCCTTATGTGTTCTTACATATGCCATCATAAGGCAGAAGAAATTCGTTAATTGTCGAAAGCCTCTCGAGAGTTCATAGAAAGTATATATGCGGGACTGAAGATGCCTTTCGAATCTTCGACTCTACGAATTAACAACGAATTCAAGAACTCCGCAGAGGGATAAACAATGAGCAGCGCAGTGACTAAGAACAAGTTCCTTGTAGCCGCGCTAATAGTGACGATTGTGATCGGTGGTATGACATTTGGCAATCTGCCTGGTCCATCACTCTCGACAGGTATCCAAGTGATAGATGGAACAACCTACAATTTTGCCGATTATACATATTTAGATCATGAGATGCTAGCCATCTTCAACTATCTGGACACTATTGTAAGCAGTGACTACCAAGGCTATGGTGAATGGGATGGATGGAATGCTGATTACTACCATGGACTCCATCATTATGTGTTGGCTTTCATGGCATACTCTACAGCATTTCTATTCGAAACTACTCCTGGTTATCGCACCTCCTACTATCAGAACTTTCTCTACGATCTCATCAAGAAGATGAATACAACTGAGGCTGAGTGGGGTGAAGATAGCATCGAGTATAAGGAATGGTCACATCCGGATTACAACTATATCGACTACTATTATCCAAATAACGCCTCTGATCCCAATGCAGTATACACAGGGGGCTTTAGAGGTCCAGCCAATATTATGTGGACAGCTCACTATGCATTGATGATGTCCTTGTACGAACGGTCATTCAATACAGGTGAGATGACAGATGAGATTACTTGGTTCATTGATGATTGGCAAAACTCACTTACGACTGATGGGAATGGGAATCCTAAGGAGGGAGGAATGTGGAGAACAGGACTTATCCCTTGTGAACCATACATAGTCTTTGTACAGTGTAACTCGATTCCAATAACAGCAACTCGACTATATGACAATATGTACGGTACGAGCTATTTCGATAGTGGAATGTGGGACTATGGTCTTGACTTCATCAATACTGAAATGCAGGATGATTATGACCTCTTCATGGATGGCTACTATGTTGACACACCCACTGGACACTATTACAACTCGCAACGTTACCAGGATATACCCGGTCCGGCAAGGGATTTGTACAATCCAACTGCATCATGCAAAGTGTCTTCATACGACAATGCGTGGTCACTTGCTTTCTTGGACTATACTCAGCCAAACGAAACCCAAACTGACTATCCAGTGTTCAAGGAGCATTTCATGAGGGATATCAGCAATGATATGGCATACATGATAGATTCTTACAATAATCCCCAAGGATTTGGTACGTATGATATCTTGGGAACGCTCTTCTCAATGCATCTTGCCAATCAGATGGGCGACTATGTGACCCGTGATCGACTAGTGAACTTCTTCTACAGCTCATACAATAAGGTCTGGTCAGCTGACGGGCGTACGATGTACTATGATACATCAGGTCTAGAGCCTTTCCTGACGCCAGTTGCCGCTTTCGGTTGGATTTGGGCACACGCTCCATATTCGATTAAGGATGTCACTGATGCTCGTGATTCAGAATTCTGGGACTATCCGTACATTAGTGAAGCGAATGATGACGACATCTGGGTATACCAAGCACAATGGGATGAGCATAAAGAGGCATTCATTCTCAACATCAAGGTTGACCGAACCGCAACTCTGACCTTCAGTAACTTTGAATCCA
>JAEORN010000061.1 GCA_016840825.1 Candidatus Thorarchaeota archaeon
ATTACTAAGGCGTGCGGTCTCGTTCTTGTTCGTCCTCCCGGCGGCTATGGACAAGAACGGACGCCGCCTTTTTTCTCATAGACCTATTAGATTCATCAGATACGCTATGGACAGAAACCAACCAGTACCTATCGCAAGTATTAGGAAACCTAATGGGGTTGCAATCTTCGCAAACTCAACCATAGATATTGGTCTATGTTCCTTTTCTGCAAATGCCATAGCAAGGATATTTGCTGGACAGCCGATTGGCAAGATAAAGCCACCCACATTTACCGCGAATATTAATGCGATAGGGAGGAGAGGGCTGATTGGTGCTAGATCTACTGCAATTGGAGCAACAACAGCAGAGATAGGTATGTTATCAATTACTGAAGATAAGAGTCCAGGAACCCAAATCATAAACACAACTGCGAAGAACTCGTTTCCTCCAATGACTGACTGAACTCCATCTCCGATCTCACGAATAATTCCCGTTATATCTAGGGCAGCAACAAGGCCAAAAAGACCAACGAGGAAGAAGACGGTGCCCCAATTCACTTTCTTTAAGATATCATCCACCCATTCCCTACTGAACATGAGAAGGAAAGATGCTACGACTATCGCAATCATTGCTGGAGCTAGTCCTATAGAGTGTCCAAGAGTAAAACTGGCAATCAGGAGAAGAATCGCGGCAATAGAAGCATAGAAATCTCGGCGTGAACGAATCATAGCTTGAGGGTTGATCATAAGTAGCTGGTCAACCAACTCTTCTTCACCTTGTTGAAGGTATACATCGAAATATCGTAGGAAGAGAGGAAGTGATACGAAGAAGAGAATGATAGCAAGCGGCATCGCTGTAATAAAGAGAAGTCCTTGATCCAGTAATGTTTGTTCTGCAATAACGAGATTCGGTACGGCTCCAACAATGGAAGGAATTGAAGCAAAATTACATACGACAGCCTCTGATATTAGAAATGGCCTAAAATCGACCTCAAGGCTTTTGCATAGCTCAATCGTCAATGGTGCCATTATTAGCATCGTTGATGTTGTATCAAGAACCAATGATATACCGAACACAAATGCAAGAAATACTATGAAAAGCTGTCTTGTGTTTGCACGAGTTGGTTGAGCAAAGGTAAGGGCCAAGTACTGAAACATACCTGACGATGAAGCTATCGTCACTATCATCATCATGGCAGTGACAAAGAGGACTATATGCCACTCAATATGCTCGATGAGAACTCGGAATGGAGAGCCTATAACTGCCCATAGGATTATCCCAACTAACCCCATACCGAGCAGAGATGTTGCGGTTCTGTTCACCTTCTCTGTAGATATTACAATATAGGTACCGATGAAGACGGCTAGAACAAGACCACCAACCAGATCCATTCTATCATTTACTCCTTACATTACCAGTATATGGTTAGTAGAAAAACTACCCAATAACAATAGCTGTAGCTCCTAACCACCGCTCATGAAGAAGTTCAGAAGCAAAAGCCAGCCAGACCCAATGATAAGATGTATCATTCCTAAGATAGTGCCGATTTTCACGAACTCAATGAATGGAATTGGATCATGTACCTTCTCCGAGTAACCAATTGCGACCATATTTGCTGGTGATCCCAAGGGTGTAAATATATAGCCGCCAATATTGACTGCGAATATCAACGCTAAGGGTAGAACAGGAGTTACTGCTTGGAGCGCAGGATTCACAGCGATTGGTGCCAAGACGGCTGACACGGGAAGATTGTCAAGAAATGCTGAAAGCATAGCTGGAATCCACACCATGAATACGATGGCAATAACAGGATTATCACCAATTATACTCTGTACCCAGGAGCCAAGATCGTCTATCAATCCAGCGGTTCCAAGAGCTACAACTAAACCAAAGAGTCCAACTAAGAAAAAGACGGTATCCCAACCCACCTCCGTGAGAAAAGCATTTGCACGATCGTGGGATAGTATCAAGAAGAATGCAGCAATAACAAGGGCAAACATAGCAGGAGCAAGATCAAAGGTAGGACCTAGTATGAAACCAATGATAAGCACGCCCATAGCGATAACTGCCGCATAGAAATCTCTACGTGATTTTATCATATGTTCAGGATTGATGCTAAAGACTGCATCAACTCTGTGTTGCTCTGTTTCTCCAAAAATCTTTGAATACCACTTGAGTAGAATTGGTAGACTTACAGCAAAGAGAATTGCAGATAGTGGCATGAAAGCAATAAACAGAAAGCCAGCTTCCAAATCGACGATGTTTGCAATAACCAAGTTTGGAACAGCACCAACAATTGATGGAATTGATGCGAAATTGCATGTAATTGCTTCTGAAATTAGAAACGGTTTGAAATCGATATCTAATGCTCTACATACCTCAATTGTCAACGGCGACATTATCAGCATAGTTGATACCGTATCAAAGAACAGGCTTATTGCAAAAACGAATAGTAGAAAGGTTATGAAAAGTCGCCTATGGTCCCCTTGAGAAGGTCTGACAAGTCGTAGGGCAAGATATTGAAACATTCCAGATCCTGAAGCTACTGCAACGATTATCATCATGCTAGTAACGAAGAGAATAGTATCCCATTCGATATGACTGACTAATTGAAAGAATGGACCATGTTCTTCCCACCCTGCTGTCGCAGGATGTCCGAGAGTATAGAAGGCCCAAAATACAAATCCAGCAATACCCATTCCAAGAAGAGACATACCCGTCCTATTCACTTTCTCAGTTGAGATGATGATATAGGTCCCAATGAAAACCGCTAAGATTGAGATTCCAAACGCGTCAAGTGCCACTATTCATTCACCAATTGGAGGCTCATTTACTTGGACCGAAATTCAAGGAAATTGTACAGAGACAGAGGTGTATAACACGGGCTCATTAATGTGTCGCAGGGAGAATCAGAAGGTATAGGGTAATCCTTCACATATATCCCCTTCGACGAAATGCTCCAAGTTTATTGTTCCCGCATTCATTTCGATTATTGCAACAGCATTATCGACAATAGACGAGAGGTTATTTTCATCTGGGCGACCGTATCCAAGAGGTACAGTAATGGCCATGATTCCATCAATCTGAAGTTTCCTTCGAATATGGCTGTGTCCTGAGATAGTCAGTCTTACGCGCCTATCTTCTTTCAAGATAGCACCTGTACTAACAGCACCCATGAAAGCTGAGAAGAAATCCCAGGGGAGATAATCCTTGTAGAGAGTAAGGTCTTTGAATGGAAGGTGGTGAGAAACATAGACTACAGCATTTACATTATCAGGAATCGTATCAAGATCGTATTTCAATTTACTATTGAAGAGCTCTGTGACCTCATTATCAGTATATGGCCAATCGATTGAGTAGTAATCCCTCCAGAAAGCCCCTTTCCATTGTTTCTGCAGATAATTTTCCTCGGGAATATCCAAGTCATCACGTCTAAACGAGTAATCATACCATCCCATGCTCCCAACAAATGCAATATCATCATGCACACAGAATTCATCAGGTAGATGTATGAATCCTGACCTTCTGCATATATCACCTATAGTTCGGGAATACTTCTCCAATGAGTCAAGACCAATGTCTTCCTCAAACCATACATCATGATTACCTGCCACATACAGATTCGTTTTATTATCTAGCGCAAGCTGTTTCAGGTAGTACTCAAGATCCTCTGAGTTTTCACTGATATCGCCTGCAATGATGAAAATATCAGGAGAAACCTCTTCAACTCTCTGACGAATTGCCACGATTAGATCGTCATCTAGACCATCTTGTCTCGCATGTATATCTGAGATTGCAGCAATTCGCAACTGTCTTCCTCCAATCTATTTTATGTAATAGCATTATGGTTTTAATCCGATTGGTTCAGTTACATCTTGAAAAAGACCTTCAGTAAATGTCATATGCCAAGTTTGATATTGTGAATTCTATACAAACGCGATAATATCTCAAGGAATGTAATTACTATGACCAATCAAATCAAGGCGATTGCCGCCGACACAGCAGACCTTTCAGATATGAAGGTAGTTGAGGATCAAACAGATATAACAGAAACCTATGCGCTATACCTCGATGACGAAAGTCATTCCTTTGATGGTCAGACAGAGCGAATCGTGTTTCCGACAAATGAAACTCAAATTGCTGCTATTATGAAGGATGCATATGAAAAGGGATTACCCGTTACTATACAAGGTGGTAGGACGGGATTAACTGGTGCTGCAGTCCCATTAGGTGGTTTGACACTTAACCTCGAGAGATTGAACCATCTTCTGTATATGCGCCATTACGAGAGCGAGGATTTGTATACTATTGCAGCCGAAGCAGGAGTTCTTCTCGAAGATTTAGTCAAAGCCGTACAGAGCAAAAACCTCGACGAGATAAAAGGGAAAGGAACTCCAGAAGAAGGTAAAGCCCTCGAGAAGTTCATGACTGAAAGAAAAGACTTCACATTTCCTGTAGACCCGACAGAGATGAGTGCATGGATTGGAGGAATTACAGCCTGTAATGCTTCTGGTGCTCGTACTTTCAAATATGGTGCAACCCGTGAATGGGTCAGACGGATAAGAGTGGTCCTAATGAGTGGAGACATCCTTGATATTTCCCGAGGACAATATACAGCATCTAACGGAAGATTTGAGGTAATACAGTCAGATGGAAATGTAACTGAAATTAAAATTCCCAGTTATACCATGCCTAAGACTAAGAATGCAGCAGGATTGTATGCCAAGCCCGATATGGATTTGATTGATCTTTTCATCGGATCGGAAGGAATCCTAGGCGCTATTACTTTGGTCGAGCTTGGACTTGTGTCTTTACCTGATAGTATAATGCCAGTCAAAGCCTTCTTTCCAAGTGAAGAAGATGCTGTGAATTTTGTATATGACATTAGGGCTCCTGATTCTCCTGTTAAGATGGACTTCCTCGAATACTATGGACCAAATGCGATAGAAATGATCAAGGAAAAAGCTGCATCTGCAGGGATTAAGGTCCCAGCATTGACTGAAAAAACGAAAGCAATCGTTTTCTTTGAATTCGAGTTCACAGAGGAGAACATGGAAGAGAAGATTATGGGATTAGAGATGGTTTTGAATAAACATAATAGCTCTTCCGAATCGAGCTGGGCAGGTATGGAACGTTCTGAACTTGAAAAGATGAAAATGGTACGACATTTCATTCCAGAAACAGTTAACGGCCTTATCGCTCAACGTAAGGCTCAATTCCACAAGGTTCACAAGATTGGTACTGATATGGCAGTTCCAGATGAGGCTCTGAGAGATTACATCAAGTACTATAGAGAGGTTCTTGAAGCTCAGGGTATGGAATATGTCATCTTCGGGCATATTGGCAACAATCATCTCCATTGTAATATGATTCCTAGGAACAACGAGGAAGTTGACCAAGGAATGGAGAATTACATGATCTTTGCCAAGAAGGCCGTCGAGCTTGGAGGTACTGTCGCGGCTGAACATGGTATTGGAAAACTCAAGAGAGATTTCCTCAAGGTAATGTATGGGGAGAAAGGGATTGAAGAGATGCAGGCAGTCAAAAGAGTTCTCGACCCTCAGTGGTTGCTTAATAGAGGGAATATGATTCCTGTTCCTGCAGATAAGTAGAACAAGACTTCTGAAGTGGCTATGAGCTCGCTCATGCCCTTCACATTCTCTTTCTTTGGTAAATCCTATCTCAAGACTAAAATAGCAGATTCTATTCTTCTGCGTTCCTGTTGGCATATTTGAGAGGACGCAATTCTTGTTAGAGCCAAAAGAAACACTTACTGACGAGGAAGTGAATAAGGGCCTTTCAGCCCTAACAAAACAAGGCCTCGCGACACAGGTTAAACTTACAATAACAGAAGGTGTCTTCCTTGTAGCATTTGCAATTGCTTTACAGGCCCCTAACACAGTAATTGGTATTCTAGCTGCGATACCATATATCGCACAACTTCTTCAGGTGCCATCAATCTATCTTGTTGAAAAGTATCGAAACCGCAGAATAATCAACTTCACAACAACCTTGGGAAGTAGATTGACAATCCTATTAATGGCATTGATACCTTTTCTTACAAGTGGAGAGATCAGCCTATTTGCCTTACTAGTTCTAGTTGGAGCACAGGCTGCATTTGTTGCATTAGGATCACCAAGCTGGAATTCCTTGTTACGAGATATCGTCCCACAGGATAGAATGGGGCAATTCTTTTCGTATAGAATGGCACTTCAGGCAATCATTGCAGTTATATTCACACTTCTTGGAGGATACTTTGTTGGATACTGGCTTGAAGCAAATCCTTCTACTTCGATCTATGCCTATTCCACATTGTTCTTTCTAGCCTTCTTAATTGGTTTGATTTCCGTCTATTACATCAGTGTTATACCTGAACCCAGAATGATGGCGGTTGAGAAGCGAGTGGGTTTCTCAGATCTCTTGGCATCACCGTATAAAGACGATAATTTTCGAAATCTGATGATTTTCTCAGCGATTTGGACCTTTAGTACCTCTCTTGTTGGTCCCTTCTTCACAGTCTATCTACTTATACAGCTTCAATTGGAATTACCCATCGCAACAGGTGTTGCCGCAATTACACAGATAATGAGTATACTCTTTCTTAGATATTGGGGAAAACTAGCAGACAGGTTTACAAACAAATCCGTTCTACTTGTTACAGTCCCCCTTTTCATGATTGGAACGGCTCTTTGGATTTTCACGATTCCAGCTGGCCACCCAGGTTCTGAGATAATTACAATCCCTCTTCTCATTCTGATTCATATCTTAACTGGCATCTCATCAGCTGGGGTAAATCTAACGACAAATAATATTGGACTAAAATTAGCTCCAAGAGGAGAGGCAACTTCCTATCTTGCAGCTAAGGGAATAGTCGTAGCTGTTGCAGGTGCGTTTGCATCAATAGCTGGTGGCATACTTGCAGATTTCTTTGCAGGCCAGACACTCAATATCCAGCTTCAATGGCAGAATGCAGAAGGAGCAGACATGATCCTCAATCTTGTGCCCATCAATGGGCTTGACTTCCTATTCCTTATTGCTATCATTATTGGCATATACTCCCTCCATAGACTTGCTTTTGTGAAGGAGATTGGCGAGGTAGACCAAAAAGTAGTCATCGAGGCTATTTTAGCTGAAACTAGAAGAAATGTAAAGACCCTATCAACCGTTGATGGACTTAGACAAACATTCCAACTCCCAGTAGGAACCAAGAAGAAGAAACAGAAGAAGACAACATTTGAGTGACATCTACGCAAGAAGTTCTTCTTGTACCTTCTGTATCTTCTGATAGAGTGAGGGGGCCTCCTTACATAGGGTATCCATGCTTTTCACTCCGAAAGTCTTCCAAAATTGCTCAAGAGCTTTGTCAATAGTGACACCACCATTGTCCTTCCTACACTCAAGGATGCTTTCTCTCGCAATGGATACTAGGTCTTCGATCGACGCCTTCTTGATCTTTGCTCTAGCCCAAAAATCACAGAGAGCACCCCTACAAGGACCATGTACCATTGTGCAGTAGTATCCCTTTGCTCTTGGAGCGTCGTGCATACTTCGAGCGAAAGAGAGGAGTCTCTTTAACAATTGCTGTAGGAACAAAAAGTGCAGGAAGCAAGGAGAGGTTCCTTGCTTCCGAGAGAGAAACATCTTGATTAGGAGTCAAAGAGCTTAAGCTCTTTAATGCAGTAATAACAACATATTATATATATTAATTCTGTTATTTCTGCATGCAGATTCTCCCATAATTAATATATATAACGACTTGAATGGTGGCACAGAGTTGGTTGCTATGCAGGTATTCATGAAGAGGGTTCTAAACTCAAAGTCAAGAAGACAAACTAGAGTTCTCATCACAGCTGTCGTAGCTTTAATGTTTGTTGCACTTGTAGTTACACCGACCGCAAGTGCTAGGCCCATAGGCCAAACGTATGTGCCAATGGACTACATGAACGTCTGGATATATGATGCATATTATGGAGATTTAGATAATGGAGGATATCAGGATGATATTCATGTCATCTTGCTCTTCGATCTCGGGTACTATTCATTCTATGAAGTACTCTATGATATCACTCTAACATTACCTTCAGGAGTGAGCTACACATATACGATTTACTTCTTAGCCACATATGAATATATTCGAATTGATAATGAATTTCTAAACTATGCTACAGAATCAGGCGACTATCAGGTTGAAATAACAGCATTAATGGTTACACCAAGCTATATCCTAGATACAGCAAGCTGTATATTTGATCCACCAGGAGGCGATGGTGGAGCACCCCCGACATTCAAAGTGTACTAGATGTATATCTTAATTTGAGAGGAACTGAAAGCATCAAAAGAAGGTCTGTGAAAAACAATGGTTACCTGGAGGGCTTATGGGCTAGACTTGAAGGATTACGAGATTTTCTTAAGTCTCAAAAAGAATCCCCTCCAGAGCAATGCGGAAATTGGGAGAAGCGTAAAACTATCTTCAGAAACTGTTCGCTCACGAGTCCACGCAATGAAATCAAAGGGATTTCTTAGAGCAGATCGAAAGATACTGGACCCAGTTCTTGGTGAACGTACTCAGACAGAATCAAATGGCATCTATCTTCCAAGCACCCTTGGACTTCTTCGACATCATCTAATCTTGCAGGGCATTCCTGATAGAACTGCATTAAAGACTCTCAAACGCTTCTGTGATGAGCACCCCTACACTCACTATCGCGTTCCCGCTTATGGAAACTCAGCTGCACTTTACATTCAATTTGATATTCCCCCTCAAATTGAAAAATCAATCAAGAAACTTATTGACTTCTTAAAAAGCAAGAGATTATTCTCGGATTATTTCACTATTGAGGAATATTATTTCTCCATGTGTAATGCGGATTTCTCCAAATGGGACACTAAGAGGAATGTCTGGAAACTAGGCCTAAGAGAGGATAGTAGTCTCATTCCGGATACAAGTAGTCTTGAGAACGTTTGGCAAAAATCCACCTCCAAGAGTCGAGAATTTGATGTGGAACGAACCATTCCTAGAAAAAGTTATGATTTTGATAACCTTGATCTAAGACTTCTTCGAGAGATTACGATTAATTCAAAACCAGTGCTAACAGCAATTAGTTCCGATTACACTAAAGATACGAAGCTGAATGAAGAATTCAAGAAGGACTCTACGACATTCTCAAGGAGAATTTCAAAACTACGAGAACACGTTGTCAATAGGGATCAGTTATACTATGACCGGCGAGTGTTTGATCTTACATACCCCCAGCTAATATCAGGTACTTTCAGGGATGGATCAGATCTTACCTTGGAATCGTTGCATAATTTTATATCATCAGGAGCGCTACCCTTTGACACAAGTTTGATTTCGGATGGAAAATCCTTCCTGCTATACAGTACAGCTCCTCCTTCAATCGCACCAGAGCTTTCTGAACTGATATGGGATCATGCACAGAACATTTGTGTTCTTCAACTTCAACTTGATGCATCGAAGACGTACTTCTTCTATCAAGAGAACTATATCAATAATGATTGGATAGTAGACAGAGAGTATATCGTAGATGATCCACTATCTAGAGCTGGAATTTGAAATGTTGATAGATATCTTGGCAAAATGAACGAGTAAAAACCCTTTAGTACAAGATGGTTCTATAATATACTTGGTGGGCTGCTCGTAGGGACAGTCATGGTACTCACCTACCTTATGTACCACACCCAATGACGCCTTGCTGGCTCCCACCAGCTGATTCTGTTGAAACCTAACCCTTCATTTGCACCCAGACCATCCTTAATATCCAAACAAGGATGGATTATTCACGAGTGAGATGAGTGAAAATCTAGATCCGGATAATGGTCCAGTGATTGCAAAGGAGAAAGAAGTCGTATATAATATGATTCACCTTTATTGTGAGAGGAAACATGGCTCTCTGCAAGGAAAGCTTTGTCCTAGCTGCGAGGAACTACTAAGATACTCACATCATAGACTAGATGATTGTTCATATGGAGAATTGAAACCTACCTGTAGGAAGTGCGAGAAACACTGTTATCGACCTGAGATGAGAGATCGAATAAGGCGAGTGATGCGTTTCTCAGGTCCACGACTTCTACTTCGAGCTCCTCTTGATTGGATTCGTCACCAAATGCATGACAGAAATTGAGGGCAGTAGGCAAATTTTGCCCTTCGTAGTGCATTGAGGAAATGTTACCCGCATTCATTCTTACTATATGTAATTTTGAGAGCTTATTCTCAGAGGAATCACCTCTAGGAAGTAAACATGGCTAGCACCACCGATACACTACAATATGGAGAGAACTGGCACCAAATGTTGAATTACTTGGCTCAATCAGAAGCAGTAGTTGACGTGTATCTCTGTTCAAATGCATATGGACATCATGATGACAGAGAGGAGATGGTAGGAGAAACTCATGGCGTGCGCATAATCTATGTCGGAGAGGACTTCTTCATAGTAGGTCCTCGACGCCCTATCCACTCGAGCATCATTCCCATGGGGTGGATTTCCATGATTCGGATACATAACGAAGATACAGATGTGGAGTATCCATGTCTTGCAGGAGAAGATGACTCTCCATTATCACAGCCAAGCGAAACGAAGGACAATTGAAATCTAGAACTCCTGGATCACTTAAGATAATATACTATATCACGACTCCATCGGATTTGTACAATCGACACACAAGTAATATCAAGGATATTTACTTTAACTAGGGAGAAGTATTCCAGTTGAGGTAGAGATAATTGAGTTCGGGACTGTCTGCAAATAGGAAATTTCTGATTGCAATAATAATAGGAGCAATAATAGGTGCCATCTCATTATTGTTCTGGAAAATCGATCAGACGATATCGATAGGACTTCTAGTCGTTGCGATGGCGATACCGATCGGTGTCTATTTGATGTATGAGGACTTCATCGATGTGGAAGACTTACTTGATGAACATGTAGAAACTCATGAAGAAGAGCACATTCCAGCAGTTGTGATTCCAGAGGCCCCCCTGTCAAATCTTCCAATTGAAACTATCGAGGGGATAGGACCATCATATGGAAAGATGCTTCGCAGCGCGGGAATAGAAACAGTTGCAGACCTGATGAAGGCTTCACCTGTAAAGGTAAAAGAGGTGTGCGGAGTCACAACAAGGCAAGCTGAAAGATGGATTGCAATGAGCCAATTCGCATGGCTAGACTCAGTATCTGAAGAGGACGCGGAAGCCATCGTCTTCGCTACAGGCATGCGCGAGCTGAAGAAACTTGCCAACTCGGATCCTGCCGAGATTCTTGCTGAAATCAAGAAAGGAGTAGAGAAGGGATTGGTTGAAGTCCCTGCAGGCTATCAATTCACACTCGAGAAGGTCAAGGCTTGGATAGCAGAAGCAAAGACCAAAGTATAGTGAGAGAGGGATTCAACGACCCCTCTCTTAGAATCTAAGAAATTCCTCATTGCGATGATGAAATACTCAGCATTAGTTCTCAATCTCTTGCTTTTCAGGAGCTTCTTCCGAGATTGATTCTATTATGCCGAAATACTTAGAGACCTTGAGGATATCGGTCTATGCTTTCTGCTGTACCTGGGATTATATATACGCCCACACCAGAATAGTCATCCCAAATATTTCCAAGATCGTACCCATTATCCCATTGATTAGACAGTCCATCATCTTTCGAGTTTCCATCTATGTTTCGTTCAAATCTATTGTAACATACTGTCCATTCCTGACATAGGCTATCTAGGAACACGCCTTGGTTGTTGTCGGTAATGTTACACGATATCACGGAACAATTCAGAGAGAACTGAGAGGTGAGTCCGATGTCATTGTGAAAAATTCTATTGCTCTCAAAGACTGTGTGATTGGTACAAACAGCCGCAATAGCCCAACTGGTGTTATAGATGACATTGCCTTGGACGAATCCATAATGTGATGAGCTTGAGTTAATTCCAAAGAAAGTATATCCTACAAAGCATTTCCGTATTGTAATGCCATCGCATTCGAAAACTTCGATGCCAGAGATTCCTCCTTCAGTTCTGCACTCTTCTACTCGTACGCTGTCACAATTCCTAAGGTAGATTGCCATTCCCCAGTAGTCTGAAGTTGATTTGAGCTCACACCCTTGGATTACGAAGGACAACTCAACGTTTCTTATGTCAATGCAAATACCATCTTCGACTATGCTTAGATTCTGAATGATAAATGGATCATTCCTAGTTCCATTTCCAAGGAGTGAATATTCCATAGCATAACTGAGAAACTCAGTATCACCATTGATTTGAATCGCTTCATCAATATCAAGAATAGGCGTTGAAGGTATATCACCTGGTACAGTGGGGGCTGGCGGAAGCTGAATATTCTGCAGAAGGGCATATGATAGTCCAACTGCAGATACTAGCACAACCACTAAGACCAATACGACGACTTTGTTTGTACTCCCCGGTGCATTTGCCACGATTAACCACCTCTTTGAGTAAGTTGTGAAATTACAAACAAATTTTCTCTTTAATCTACTTCTATACGCAGATACACATTGAACATAAGAAAAAGAAGGAAAGAGAGAGCTTATCTTAGCTCCTCCAGAGGGAGGTCTTCTCTCTCTCGTGATCTTCGACAGCAATCTCTAGAGACTTGATCAGTCTAGAAGCTTCCTCTATATTAAGCAGGAACGACCCTTTGATATCTCGGTCCTCACCTAAAGTAATACGTATCTTCCCATCATTTACCCAGCCTTCAGGAGTTTTCTTGGGGACACTCAATTGGACCTCTAGCCAAGTTCTACGTTTCGCTCCGGTTTCTCTATCATCGAAGAAGTGCTTGATTTGAAGGCGTCTTTCATATTCATATTGAGTAGTTGCCATTTGGTAACCTCATAGGTATATACCCCGAGAAAACTAAAGACCTCATAGCTCTGAAACTCCGAGAAAAAGTAAAGCTCAGTAGTGTCTGTAGGAAATAGCCGCATCGAACATCGCTTCGATGTTCTCTGGTGGGACTTCAGCAGAGATATTATGGATATTTGCAGCGATATAGCCTCCACCAGGCTTGAAACAGCTCATGTTGTATTCGACTTCTTTCCAAATATCATCAGGTGCCCTGAAGGGGAGAGTCTTTTGGGTGTCACACAGTCCACCCCAGAAGGTTATCATCTTCCCGAATCGTTTCTTCAAGGTGCATGGATCCATATCGAAAGCACCAACCTGAACAGGGTTTATCGCATCATATCCGATTTCTGCAAAGTGGGGAATGAACTGAGAAACAGCTCCACATGAATGATAGTTGATCTTGATGTCAGCCAATCTATGAAGGGTTTCTGAGAAACGCTTCTCTATGGGCTTAATCATAGGTTCATAGATCCGCTCAGGGCTCATGATGGGACCAGTTTGCTGTGCCAGATCGCCATTGTTAGCAAGGATGTCTACATAATGCACATCTCCAAATCGCAACTCCTCAAGTAGAGTAGCTGAATAGTCGGACCAGTAGCGCTCTAGTTCATCCATGGTCGCTATAATCAACTCAGGATTCCTATGCATATGTTTCAGAGATTTTGTGAATCCAAAGAGGAAGTTAGTATACTCATAGATGCATCCGACGGGCGGTGTACCTATCGCAAAGGTAGTTGATTCACGTAGGCGTTTGGCTTCTTCTCGCAAGCCTTTGAATTTAGTCTTGTCAGTGCCATCGGGCCAATCATAGGCGTGTATCTCCTGTACAGTCTGAAACTCACTTAGAGGGTGTATCACTGGGTCATAGTAGAGAATCTCCTCCAGAAGTTTATCTGCGCTGTTTCCCCAAAATACTCCGAATTGATCCCATATTCCCTGATATTTGCCCTCAATATCAGGAATGAAGTCTTCTGGAACGACTGACGCAGGCATGTACAGGTATCTAATATCGACATCGAACCGCTCAAGTAACGCTTCACAGGGTTTTGCTGCTTGCTGAATGAAATCAAGATAGTGGATATCATTGTCCTCAATACCTAGATGTTCTAAAAGCCGCCTATAAGCAACGATGTGAATGCCAGATTGATTTCCCCCTAAATCAAGTGGAACCCTATCAGGTTGTATATGATTCAATGTTGCTAAGACGCGTTCTCTTGAGTTCATCTCAATAACCTCCACGCTTTTCGCCTATCGTGTTTACAGGCTCTAAATTCTTGTGTAATCTATTAGATCAATAGTTTGATAGGATGTGAATAGGTATGTAGGAAGCCACATTCATCCTCTATCCATTCATCAAAGCATCCAGATCTAGTTGACTTTCCTGACATTCACAATTCCTCTAACTATACCTCGAAGATAGGACTGAGTCAAATACCTTCTGATGAATAGAAATAATACTGCGTTGTTGTTAGACCAACAAGCGAGAACGGTTTTAGGTGCCGACGATGTCATTGGACACGATAACCAAGATGATTGTTGAGTTAGACATTGACAACATCAGTAAAGAAGTGCAACTTGCACTGGATAATAGCACAAATCCTCAGGATATTCTCAATGCACTTACAGCAGGGATGAATGAAGTAGGAAGCAAGTATGAACAAGGCGAGTATTTTCTCACAGAACTAGTACTTGCGGGAGAAACGATGAAAGAAGCGTTTGCTATCATAAAACCTCACCTAGTTGCGGATAAAACAAGTAGAAAACGACCAATTGTGATTGCCACAGTCCAAGGAGACAATCACGATATTGGTAAGAATATACTTGCAACCATGCTAATATCAGCAGGCATTGAGGTTATTGACCTTGGAATCGACGTGTCAAAAGATGAAATTGTAGAGGCTGTAAAGAAGCATGATGCCAAAGTCGTCGCTCTAAGCTGTCTTCTCACTATGACAGTCAATGAGATACCTCGGGTGAGCCAAGCATTAAGAGATGCAGGTGTGCGAGATACAGTCAAGCTGATTGTAGGAGGCGCACCTCTAAGTATGGAACTAGCAAGGGAGCTTGATGCGGACGATTATGGAACAGATGCGATAGATGGTGTGAAACGAATCAAAGCGCTCTTGGAGGGATAGCTCTGATTCAAACCTGAAAAAAGGACCAGACTCTTGTCATGATGTGGACATCATTCTATAGGCGCACATCGCCAAATAGTCGATTTGAATATCTACTCCTTGAAGATAACCAAAACATGTGCAAATCTGCAAATGCAAGAGCTGATTCCCCTATCTAACTATTGAAAAGTGTAGAAACGAATCTCCGGATATGGAAGTCACTACTTTAGGAGCTGGCTGTTTCTGGTGTGTAGAGGCAGTCTATCAAGACATCATGGGTGTGGAATCGGTAGTATCTGGATACTCCGGCGGCAATGTAGAGAATCCAATCTACCAACAAGTGAGCACTGGAAGGACCGGGCATGCCGAGGTATGTCAGATTACCTTTGATCCCGATGTCATCAGCTTTGAGGAAATTTTAGAGATCTTCTTTGAAACTCATGATCCAACTACATTGAATCGTCAAGGTAATGATGTAGGGTCACAGTATCGTTCCGTGATCTTCTATCACGATTATGAACAGAAGAAGATAGCTGAACGAGTTCTCAAGAAGTATGATGAGAGTGGAAAATGGAAGAATCCCATTGTTACAGAGATTACTGAATTCAGGAAGTTCTATAGAGCAGAGGATTATCATGAGAATTACTTCAAGAGCAATCCAAACCAGAGCTATTGCAGGATTATCATCAGCCCTAAGATCG
>JAEORN010000372.1 GCA_016840825.1 Candidatus Thorarchaeota archaeon
AGCACTAGACAGTTCACTTCTCAGAGTGGGTGAACGCCCATCGTCACCGGAGAAGGTAGAGTTGGCGTTAGTAATGACTCGTTCAATACGGAATGAAATCGTTCAGCTGCTTGAAAAGAAAAAGAATGAGCTGGTTTGAATCGATATATGTTGCTCTATGCGAATGTGCTTTCTAGCACATTCTCTCCGTTTTTATTTTCAAGAATCTGAAATGCTGAATTTCAAAAAATTGAAATACCTACGCATCGTATCAACCTTGAGGATTCGTCTTTGGTTTCGGGTGATTTGCGTAAAGAATTCATAGAGCTTATTGGTAAAACTTATGGTCATTATGGCTATCCTGAATATTGTGGTTGGATTGAGGGTCTTCTATTATTAGAGCAAAAAGATTGGACGCAAAAAGGGATATCTGAACGATTGAGTGAACTTTTCTCTACTTCCACCTCTGTTCCTTCTGTCAATAGGGCACTCAAAATACTGGAGAGTTATGGAATAGTTGAGAAAGACGGCTCAAGAAAGATAGGCTTTCGGTATCGCCTTCAATCATCAACCAATCTTGCCTTCTCAATGATTCAACAACTCGTTGCTTTGAATCAAGCCTTCATTGAAAGGCTCCAAGTTCTTGAAAAAAAGAATCAGAAAGATGACCAAGAATTGGACAAAGCAATATCTACTGAAATCACAATGGCAAAGCTCTGGAACCGCGCTATAGAAAACATACTCGACGCGATACAAGAAGAAAAAGGAGGGTAGATTATTGTGGACAAGAAATCAATGATAATTATTGGTGCTGGGCTGAGTGGACTCTCGACAGGGTGCTACGCTCAGATGAATGGATATGAGAGTAAGATCTTCGAGCATCACACTCAAGCGGGTGGGGTGGCTGCTGTGTGGAAGCGAAAGGACTACCTGATTGATGGGGGTATCCACTTTTTAATTTGCCATAAGCCGGGGACTCCAATCTATGATGTATATTCGGAGATTGGTGCAGTAGGTTCGTATGAAATAGAAGACATGAACAACTATCTTCGGTTCGTAGATGAGACTGGGGCCACAATTGTTGAATTCACAAAAGATCTTGAGAAATTAGAACGCGACCTAATTGCTATCGCACCGGATGATGCTGATGATATTCGAAAGCTCATCAAAGAGGTGGATTGGATGAAGGATTCGCCACTCCTCACAGATTTAGGTATGAGTGTATCCTCCCCAGAGCTAAGAGGTCGCTTTGATAATGTGAAAGATATGTGGAACATGCGAAGTTTCATGAAGTACTTCACTGGGAGGTTTTCCAAAACCGCTGCTGGCTATTCAGAAGGCCTGAAGACCCCCATTCTTCAGACAGTCATCAAGCATGCCTTTTCTCCTGACATAACATTTTGGTTCGTAATCATGATCCTTGCTACTGTGGCAGGAGGTCATCTTGGTCTGTTCAAGAACGGATGTCAAGAATTTGTGCAATCGATTGTTGAAAAATATGAATCTCTCGGAGGTCATATTCAGTACAAGTCTACTGTCGAGAAAATCATTGTTGAGGATGATAGAGCAGTTGGTGTTGTTCTCACTGATGGTACAACACACAAAGCTGATGTTGTAGTGTCAGCTGCAGATGGTAGAAGTACTATCTTTGATCTTCTCGAGGGTAAGTATGTCGATGGCAAGATCAAGAAACGGTACGATACATGGAAACCTTTCGACCCCTTAATTATGGTGAGTTTGGGAGTCAATAGAGAGTTTGAGAAAGGACCCCCATTCCTTGCACTGACATTGAAAGAACCCCTGGTATATGCAGGACGGTCAACATCATTCCTTCCTCTGCGAGTTCTTAACTATGGAGACGCTTTTGCACCTGAGGGTAAGTCTGTCATTCAGGTAATGTTGGAAACTGATTGGGAATACTGGTATGACTTGCGACAGAATCGTGACGAATACAAGGCTATGAAGAAACAACTTGCTAATGAGATTGTTAAGCGATTGGAAGACTTCTATCCTGGTATCATATCTCAGATTGAGGTAACCGACGTGGCAACTCCTATCACATCTTGGAGATACACTCTGAATGATAAGGGCTCGCCCATGGGATGGTTGTTGACAAGAAAGACTCTAACTGAGCTGATCCCTCGCACCCTTCCTGGTCTCGAGAATTTCTACATGGCTGGTCACTGGGTCCTTCCTGGTGGTGGTGTTCCCGGGAGTATCTACACAGGAAGGAATGTTCTACAAATCTTATGTAAGAAAGATAAGAGAGAGTTCAAGGCGCAATCTTAGCACCCGCCAGATTCTTATGTTTCTGGTAAAAAGGGAATAGGTGGTTAGTGGGATGATAAGAGATACAAAACCAGTCTTAGCAGTGTTTGTGGCTTTCTTCATGATGTCATCAATTTTCGTTGGAGCCTCAGGGGATGGCACAGACATCTCTTTGTTGAGCTTGAATAGAGAAAGTCACATTTCCTCTGCAAGTAATATTGTTATCGACGGTAATCTTTCAGCGGGTGAATGGAGTGATGCCATTCACAAAATTCAGTGGTATATGGATGCAGATCCGTCAAATTCTGATGGGTACAACTACATGTACCTTGATGAGGACCCTTGGAATCTCTATTTAGCATTGGATCTGTGTAGTGACCAGACGAATGACAGCGCAGGAGAATGGGTCGGACTCTGGTTGAATACAAATCAAACCGCTATCTATAATCCTGAATGGGACTCTCCTATTGAGTGGGAAGCGGCACTGAACAAAGGGATGGAATCTCTTCTTCATGATGTTGATAATGAGAAGACAATTGAATTCTTTAGCGCTAGCGGGGGATGGAGTCAGTATATACTAAATCCATCAGAGTTTACAGCTATTAATGGCGAGCTTACGGGTGGCCCGGCTGAGATACAATACGATGACGGTTCATATCTTAACATGACTTCAGAATTCAATGGCACTCATTACATCTACAGATGTGATGTAGATATTGATTTCTTGGAAGATTTTGAAATCTTTGAAGATTTGTTCGCTGAGCAAACCTTTAGGGTTGGATTTTGGACTCGTACACTCTCCAATGCAACTCTCGATGAACATTTCGTGAGTGTATCAGACAATTCAGGCATTTTGAATTCTGATGTCCGCTTAGAAATCAATCCAGGGACCTCCGAAGTTCAGAATTATTTCGAGATTTATAGGGCTAATTTCACATCAAGCAGTAGTCTTCGACTCTCATTCAATGGTGTATATGATGCTCCGTTCAAAACATCCTTTGAATGGATGATGTACACTCTAGACCACAACGCAACTACAAACATCGGACAGGGATCAGTCTATCCGTATGCTACAATTAGGAACTATGATATTGCCTGGGCATATGGACCAACAGAAAACAATGCCAGTGATCATCGCACATTTGAATTCAAGATTCCAAAAAGTGAGCTTGAAGGATATGAGATGGACACTGATCTTGGTATTATAGTAGGAGGTTATGGAACTCTAGCTTCATGGCCAGGAACTAATCGTTGGGTTTTTGCAGGCAGTATTGTTACAGGAATTCCTGAAGAGAACTCAGCTGAGTATCTCAACTATACGATGCCAATGAAGGGATGGATCCCACCAGGTTTTCCTGTATTGGATGACATAACACCAAACCCTGATCCAGATGGTAATGTCTTGGTCAATTGGAATGACGCAATCACTGCTGAGAACTGGACAGTATACCGACATACCAGCGCGATAACTGAAGCGAATCTAGAATCAGCTACTGAAATCGCCTCAGGTCTGACTGAAAGTCAATACAATGACACAGGACTAACTGAAGGGACATATTGGTATGCTGTTGAAGCGTTAGATGAGTTTGGTTATTCATACCTATCGAATAGTGTGAGTGTGACTGTTGACTTTCCTACTATACCTCCGCCTCCAGATGGCCAATTATGGATTCTAATACTTGGCGGAACTGGAGCTGCGATTTTAGTATTTGCTATCATTATCATAGTACGTAAACGATGATTTCACAGGAACCTAAAATCCCTGGGTTGTTATAGCTCAGGGTATTCCTTTTCTTTCTCTATCGTTTAGCCATAAAACCATCCAAGCGATTCATCGCATCCTCAATCATCTCTGGTGGTGGTAGGAATACGCTCCGGAAATGACCTGCTCCATACTCTACACCGAAACCACGACCTGGAACAAAAACAACACCGGTTTCTGCAAGAACATCCTTAACAAACTCGGTATCATCCGTCCATCTGCCACGTAGGTCAATCTTGGGCATGATATAGAATGCCGCTTCAGGTAGTCTCGTTGATATCGAATCAATCTCATTGAGCCGTTTGTGGATGAGGTCTCGTCGAGCTCGCATTTTACTCATTGTTTCTTTGAGATGGCTCCCATCACTTCGTAATGCCGCAACAGAAGCAATCTGCGCAGTCGCATTCAAACAGATTCTGATTCGCGCCTGACGAATCATCGCATCATAGAGTGAATCGAGCTCACCATTATTATCACAGAAGTACGCATACCCCACTCGCCAACCAGGCGCTAGATACACCTTACTAACTCCGTTGAATCCAATGACCGGAACATCTCCTGAAATACGGACCATCGGAGTCTGTGGCTCATCGTATGTTAGCTGGTCGTATATCTCATCTGAAATGAGGGGCAGCCCGTACTCTCCTGCGATATTGACAATCTCTTTCAAGGTTTTCTCGTTGTAGACCGAACCCGTTGGGTTGTTGGGATTGATTACCAAGATACCTACAGTCTTGTCTGTAATCTTGTTCCTCAGATCTTCAGTGTCAGGATTCCAGTCATCCTCTTCTGTGGTCTTGTAAGCTACAGGTTTTCCTCCGAAGAACTTCACGTAGGAAATGTATGGTGGGTAGCTAGGGCCTGGAACAAGAAGTTCTGCACCATCACTGACTAGAGCTCCAGTCAGGAACTGAATTGCCTCAGATACGCCAGCAGTCACTATCATCCGGCCGGGGTCTACGTCAATACTATTGACTCTCTTCTCCTTCTCTGCTGCGGCTTGTCGTAATTCTGATTCTCCCTCAGAAGGCGAATAACCATTCCATCCATCCTGCGCAGCTTTACAGAGAGCATCTACCATGAACTGAGGAGTCTTCCAATCATATGCAATAGGGTCCCCAATATTGAGGTAGAGGGGTCTCTCACCTGTCCGTTTCTCGTACTGTCTAGCAAGAACGACAATATCTCGAATCGCATATTGAAGGTTAGCAGCTCGTGGAGTGATATTGAGTTTCATCTTTACCCCTGCGTTTTGTGCCTACCATCCTTCGTATATTGTTTTCCTTCTGCTCCATTATGATTTCTACTCAAGAATGAACATGCTCATGTACTCAATTGAGTGATTAGATAGATAGTTCCAGTAATGGAACTCCTGCAAGTATGAGAATCACGAGCGTTAGACCAGCTTCTAGCCATTTCGACTTGGTTTGAAGAGAGAATCGACTTCCTATAGCAGAGCCAATGGTTGATCCAATAAGTACAATGAAACCTGGGAGTAGTAGTAAATTCCCATGTCCCCAATAGAGAATAACTCCAACAACTGAAGTGAAGATTGCTGCAAACAGGGCTGTTGCTATTGCTTTATGCATCTCGACATTTAGGAGTCTCTGCAAAGGAACAAACAACGATCCCTCACTGCCTCCTCGCATACCTGTGAGTGTATTAAAGATGAGCGTTCCTGAAACAAGGTTATTGAAAGACGGTGAAAGTTCTTCTGATGCCTTTGGAGCTAGGGTGTGTAGATTCATTGCAATGACAGATATTATAGAAACGAGAAGGAATATGACTGCCAGAAGGAGTGCAGAGGTGGCAAAATCAAAAGCGATTAACGTACCAATGATTGTACCTATCACACCACCTAGAACTAAATAAGCGCCAAGATGAAAATCAATATTTTTCCTCTGAGATGCAGCTCCCATAAGACTCGATACTGGAAGAGCAATGAGATTCATTCCAAATGCTGTGATGAGGGTGAATCCTAACAGATTCAGTAGTGGTATTCTAATGGAGCCACCACCAATTCCAAAAAATCCACTCGCGAGACCTGCAATCAGTCCAACTATTCCAACTTGCAATAATAATATAATATCCAAATTTTCTTTCCTTCTGATTTCCATGAATAAATGAAAAATCCTGATGTTTAAAGATTAGGATAGTGTCATTGAAATTCTGGTGTATTCCTTCACTGATTTTCGTTCCCAAATTCTGAAGGCATCGCATTTTCCCTGTGAGTGTCTTTTCGTTTACTCAACAATGCATTCTCATGTTTTTCCTCTATTAGATGACTACCATAAAGAATTCTCAAAATGTTTTTTGAAGACACGGTCCATTGGTGGTCGGGTTATTTGATGTTTCCCTGTTGAGATTTTTAGGCTATAATCATCAGTTTCGCCTGTAATGCTGCTATAATTGAGTTGCCAATACTTGGTTAACTTTATATTCTTTCGATGAGTTGCCAATACTTGGTTAACACCATCTGTGGTTTAGGAAATGTATA
>JAEORN010000373.1 GCA_016840825.1 Candidatus Thorarchaeota archaeon
CGCACGAATATCCTTTCAGGTGACTCGCTGAAGAACTGGACACGGTCTTGCGCGTCAACAAATGTGATATCGACTGGTAAGTGATTGAAGATCGCCTCAAGCATTCCTGTGGATAGTTTTCCACTTCCAAATACAATCTCATCCTCCGAAATGCTTGGCTTGCTCGGACTGAGAGTTTCACCTCTTCTAAAGGGTTTGATGGAATAAGCACAATATCCGATATCATCGAAATCCTGTGTGACTGTTTCCCATTCCTCCTTGCTCAACAACCTCATTGAAGCAGGGAAAAGGATTGAGTTCTCCTTGTTGAAGTGGCTGGCAAGCATATTCGCTAGGTCGATAGACATGGCATGTAGCTCATCCAAGTTCTTTACTAAACTGTCATCAGATTCTGTTTTCAGCTCGAATAGAATCTTCTCAAGTGTATGTATATCCTGATGTTCAGTCCACATTGCTGCAGGCGGTCCGGTGAGCCCATGCTTCTCAATTAACGGAAAGAGAGCGTTCTCCTCCCGCAGATAGTGTGTTTCTGACCCCTCAAAGAATCCGATTAGTTGCCGGATTCTATCCAGATATTCCGGTCTCGTTTCTCTCTCACCTCTTACCATGCTAGCAATAAGAGAAGCGAGTTCATTGACATATTCCAGGAGTAGAGAGTGCTCAGTCATTAAAGTAAACAATGGATGTCCCTTCTGAGCAAGGGGTTTTTGGTTCTGTACTGACTCTCGGAAGAAGTTAAAATTCATATCAATGAGCACTTGGATGTCTTTCTCTGACACTCCCGCTTTGACCCACTCCTCCTTGTACAGGGAAATCTCTGCGGGATTGACGACGCCTATTGTGCTTATGAAATGCTTCTTTAGTTTTTCAAGATCTTCTCCTGCTTGTATCTTCTCAACGACATCTCTCAGTAAGTTTTTCCTCTCGCTCATTCCGAAACCACCAAGACACTATAGAGAAACGCTCTTGATATTTTCTTTGACTCCGTTCTCAAAGATACTCGAAGAATTACTATTATAAATATAGTAGTTACCATTTAGAAAGTGAGTAGAATGAGCACGCGAACAAGAGAGAGTGTAGAGATGTGTCCGGTCTTTGTAGCCTCAAAGATTCTGGGTAAGCGCTGGTCGATCATAATCATACAGGTCTTACTACGTCCAGAGGCTGTGATAGGGATGCGATTCAATGAATTGGAGAAGGAGCTCAGCTGGATAAGTCCGAAGGTTCTTACACAACGACTCAGGGAGCTACAGGAGAGTGGAATCATCAGACGAGAAGTTGATGTGAGTTCTATGCCGCCAAAGGTATGGTATACCTTGACTGAGAAGGGTAGAGATCTTCAGCCAGCTCTTGAAGCCATGCAAGAGTGGGGCATAAAACATGGTGGACGTTTGGTTGCTGTGTGCATTGGAAAAGGTTTCGAACACTGCCATGAATGTCAGCACTGACAAAATGAGATATTAGATACAACTCATATCACCTTTCATCATGAAACAGGATATCAAATTTGGTGCTAGACTGAGTCGTGTCATCTCAACAGTTGCACCAGACAGCGAAAACATCAACATCACTCCCTATGAACACATCAAATGGCCATTAGTGAGAAAAGTCGCTGAGGAATGTGAACGATTGGGATTTGATTCGATTATAGTTCCAGATCACCCAATGGATGATGTTTCCCGATATGCATGTATGTCGACCCTTGCTGCTTTGGCTGCTTGTACAGAACGTATCACTATCGGTACCCTCACGACCAATACAATGAGATATCTCCCTAATCCCTCACTCTTCATCAAGGAGATTGCCACTCTAGATCATCTTTCGAACGGACGTCTATATCCATTCGGACTGGGTCTCGGTTGGACCCCTCATGAGTACGAGGCTTTTGGGTTCCCCTTTCCAGCACATAAGATACGATTGACACAGATGGTTGAGACCATAGAGATGATGAACTTGATGTTCACTGAAGACCTGGTAACTTACGAGGGCGAGTACTTCCAGATCAAGAATGTCGTGTGTGAACCGAAACCTATACAGAAACCGTTCCCCATAGTCATTGGTGGCCGAGGTAATCGCACTCTAGGAGTGGCAGCGAAGTATGCTGACCATATCGATATCTACGGAGGCATGGACCTAGACGTTCTTCAGGAACGCCTGAGTCATGTTGAGGACACCTGTTCTGAGTTTGGTAAGGACTTCAAGAAGATTGTGTTCTCATGGGGCTGCTGGTTCTGGATCTACGAAAATGACAAGGAACGAGACCGCTATGCCTCAGAGATCAAACGTCTTTCAGAATATCCCGAGGACAAGTTCCATGCGAACATAATAATGGGGACACCTGAGGAGATTCTGGAGAAGTTCGAGTCGCTCATAGATATGGGAATCTCATACTTCACATTGCGCTTTGAGGATTTGCCTAGTACAAGAGGATTGAATCTGTTCGCAGAACATGTTATGCCTGAGCTGACTTGAGTGTCACTACTCATTTCCAATATTGGTTATCTCTTATAGTCCTCAATCAGTTTGACAATCTCTTCTTCAATGGTGGGTGTCATCTTAGCGCGTGTCTTGATTCTACCGACCTCATTGCCATCCTTATCAAATATGAGTATAGTTGGGCTGCTAGTGACTTCAAAGAGGTCCACTTCAGCAGGTGAAGGTGGTACTGCCCAGAATTTATCTGATCCGTATGGAGGCTTTGTCATTCCACCTATTGCTCGAAACGATTTGCCTATTTCCTTCTCAAGTAGTGCTAGCACAGGTAGAGCTCGTCTTGAGTCGCCGCACCAGTTGGCAAAGAGAATGACGATTGTATACTCATCTATGAGTTTTTTGAGTTTCTCAGTAGCATCCTTGTTTAGCTTGTACTCGTCCCTATGGCGAATGAATCCCCCTCTATATGCAGGCTCAATCGCCTCTATTGCGTCGCAACATGATGGTGCGTCGTTTTGAACATCTTTCAATGTAGGCATACTGCTTCATCTCCTCGTAGGCTTGCTCTCCTAATCTGTTTCGCACACTATATCTGTTCCTTTAGAACCCTTTTTTGCTTGCAAAGGATACTGTTGAATTATCTTAGCCCATTTCGTCAGATACTCAAGATGGCTGCTCTCCTCTTCACTCATATGCTCAACTAACATTTTAGCAACTGGATCATCCAGTTTCTCAAGAGCTTGGTGTAGTAATGCTACCATCTCACTCTCATCATCCATGAGGGTTCTTATCTGGCGTTCCAATTTGACTCGTGCAGCATAGCGCCCCACTTTTGCTGACCATTCATCACACGGGGTAGCTATTAGGTGTTCAATCATACCCTCTAGGAATTTGATATGCTTCCATGTGTCAAGTCGTAGTTCCATAAATGCAAGGCGTACTGCAACTTCCTTTGCATCTTCCTCAAGTGCGAC
>JAEORN010000062.1 GCA_016840825.1 Candidatus Thorarchaeota archaeon
AATAAAGTATTCGTAGATCGTGAATTATATCGACTGATATCAATTGACCACTGCGCAACAAAAAGAGATGGTGAGGTTGTCAATTCCATTAAACTGGATTTCGAGATCAGCTCATATTCACGGTTTGTCATAACATGTCGAGAGCTCTCCAGAGAACTTGACAGCGCCTTGGAAATGGATCGTCACTTTGTTGAGCGCTATCAAGAAACAACAAAACAAGAACGTAGTCTTTTCTTTGACACTCTTAGAACGAAACTACCATACAGAAATAGTATCGTTCCACATGTAGATTCATTCGTTGATAATTTGATGGATAGAACAGGAAAGATGGGAATTGACATGGTCTTCATCTTTCGCAATAAAAGTCGATATTCATGTTTGATTCAACAGAGATCTTATAATGTTCTAGAACAACCCGGAGCATTCGGAGTAGTTCCAGCTGGAACATTTCAAGCCCCCCATAAAGTCATACAAGATGCTGGTCATCGAAGGAAATTTTTCGATTTCAAAGTAAATGTACTCCGGGAACTCTATGAGGAAGTATTTGGTGGAAAAGAAGTCGAGGATCTGAAAAATGAGGATATATCACATGAGGAGATGATTGAGCACCCTCCGATACGTGATTTCACACGATGTATTAACGAGAATAAAGCTGGAATATTCTTCACTGGATTTGGTTTCAGTTTTATCCATTCGGGTCCTGGTGTCGTAGGTTTCATTGTGGTCACAGATCCTACGTTCTATGAGAATAATCAAGAATACCTAGTAGAGAATTGGGAATCCAGCGGGATTGAGATAATTGATTTCTCTCGGGAGGGATTGGATCCATTTATGATGAGAGGTGATATGATGCCTTGTGCAGCAACTGCAGTTATTCAGGCGTTGCAACATTGGCGCAAGTATGTCATTACATACCTTAGTGAGTACTAATGCACAAATATTTCTCACTGCACAGGCATATCAAGTAATGACATAATCGTCGCCATCAACAAGGATGAGGAAGCTCCTATCTTCGAGCTTGCAGACTTTGGAATCGTCAGCGACCTCTTCGCGATCGTACCTGAGATTATCGAGGAGATTAAGCGCGTTCAGGCAGAGAGATAACATCTAATTGGTGCTCGGATAAGACATCCGAGTACTTTTTCTCTTTAGTCAAATAAACGGGTACTCTAGGCAACAACTAACCCGTATCATATTCGTAATAGCACCATGCACATCCATTGTATCCTTTATTCTCAATGTAGTCAAGAGCTTCTTCTTCAGTGTCTAGGAATATTGGTTCTGACAATAATGTTAGATGACATGTTAGCTGCCGTCGACTGCAATTATGCACCTCTTTGGTATTTGGATTTGCAACGAAGACACAGTTGGAATAATCGCTGATCTCATCTACTGTGTCCTCAACAGTGTCTGTGAGATTCTCATAGACATCGGCAATGAATTCGACTGCAGGAACAACTATTTCATTCCAGACCCATATCGCAGCTACCACTACAATCGCTCCAACGATACATCCAATGATAAATCCAGCAATAAAGGATGGACTTCGTGGAATGAATGCCTTCTCCTCATCCTTTGCTGCATCTTCAAGCTCATCCATTTTCTTGAGCAGATACTGCAGAATGGCTTCTTTCTTGTCCTGCCTTACCGCATCCATGGCTTTCGTAAATTCCGTTTCAAAGAGTCCTTTTTCCCTATCTGATAGATTGGCTGAAAGTAGCTTTTCTTTCAGTTTTGAGATGTCGAAATCCTTCTTCACCGCATCACTTGGTATGAGTTTATCGATATCTTTCGTTAGTTTCTCCAGTGATGATTTCACTTGCTTTATCTTTGGCATACCCCTCTTGTGATGTTCTTTGAGTTTTGCTCTGAATCGTTTGGCATCCTTAGTCTTTCCTTTCTTCTCAGCATGTGCTAAGTGTCTGCCACTCAAACTACATCCACCGAACTCAGATAGTACTGCTCCAATACTCTCGATTGTGCTTCTGAGTCCAGTTTTTTCTGCGATTTCTTCGTCTATCACAAAAAATTGGTTTTTCCCAACCTCAGATGCATAAACAAGGTAAGTCTTACCAATCTTCTTTCCTCTTTTTTTCATAACACTCACTCACCTTGTCTAGTCATCCCTTCAGATTTCTATAGGGTTGAATGCTCCTCCCCCAAATCTTTGAACAATGAGAATTATCACTATAACATAATTATTAGTTGTATTTCAATCATTTTGTTCAAATTTCCTATTGATTCTAGTCCTTTCTTTGTGAATCTCTCTTCACTGGTTGACAATCATTGAAAAAATCAAGCACGTTGAGGGTGAACGATAATATCTCTATTCACCCAAACTATTGATCGCTGTGTACACCTCCTTTTTTTTCCGGTGAACAAATGAGCTTGTCATTCGCAGCAATACTATTTGAATAACCTTCTTCACTTCAAAGATATAAGAAAGGAACCTATAAACTCCCATATGACCAAGCTGAGGATTATTTCAACTAAGTTCACATCTGAAGGAGAGACAATCCGGGGAGAATTTGTGCTTCCCGAAGATGAGGGTCCCTACCCCGGCATCTGCAAGTATCATGGACTACCTGGTGGCTCTGATCAGATTTCTGGTATTGCTACAGAGCTAGCTCGGGCTGGATTTGCTGTTCTCACATTCGACTTCAGAGGCTTTCGGAGAAGCGATGGCGTCTTCACACTCTCTGGAGAAATAAATGATGCACAAGCTGCTGTTTCGCATCTGGTCGATAGCGAGTTAACAATCCCTTCTTGGGTGGGGGTTGTTGCATCAAGTTATGGCGCTGCAGTTGCAGTGTGCACCGCAGCCTCTGATTCTCGAATAAGTGTGATTGCTATCAGAGCTCCAGTATATGATACGCTCTGGTTTGCAAATTCTCCGATGGTACACCTTGCAGTTGAACAGATTACCGTAACCGATCCTACACAGATTCGTGGCATAGATGATCCAACGACTCGGGAATTCATAATGAATAGGATGGTCGAGGATGCGAAGATTCACAATCCGATGGATGAAATATCTAAGATCTCGCCGCGTCCATTGCTGATACTTCACGGGACAGATGATATAGGGATCCCACTGGATGGCGTGAAACGCCTATACGAAAAGGCAGGTGAACCAAAGGATTTCGTCATTGTTGAAGGCGCAGACCATGTTCTCTCAAATCCAGTCGCATATGAGGTTACGATGAAATCTACTGTCGAATGGTTCAAGAAGCAATGGAATGCCAGATGATTTGTGTACATATTCCGCTAGGAATCTGTTATTTCATCCCAGTATGTCTATACATCACATCGAGATTGCTCCTCGCAATCTCATTATCTGGGTCTATCCTGATGGCTTGTTGGAATGAAGAAATCGCATCACCGTAGTTCTTCATTCTTGCGTAAGTGATGCCCATCTTGATGAAAGGTGATGGGTTATCAGGGTCAAGCTCACTGGCCTTCTTTAGCGCAAAAAGCGAATCTTTGTTCTTTCCACGTTGACCAAGTATCTGTCCTAGAGTAATCCACCCCTCAGTGTAAGAATCATTCATCTTGACCGCTTCTTTAGCTGCCTTCTCTGCTTTTCCCAACTTGTCAGCTTTTAACAAGGCTGTGGCAAGTAGATTTAGTGCTTCGCAGTCTTTATCATTGGACTTCATGCAATCATTTAGAGCAATGATAGCACCTTCGTAGTCACCTTTATCCATTAGCCCTCTCGCAACCTCATAGATAGAATCTGCTTTCATGGGTTGCAGCGAAACAGATTGTCGAAAGGCTTTGTCACTCAGTTCTATTCTATCCATTGAAAGATAAAGGAGTCCAAGGCTTTTGTATGCCTCTGATCTGGTACCATCCAATCTGAGTGATTGTTTTAACGCTTCTTCCGCTTCAACATACTCTTCTTTAACACGAAGATGTTCTCCTAGGTCATACCATGCTTGAGCATCTTTCTCATTCTCTTTGATTCGCTTTCTGATTTCTTTCTCTGGATCTATTGGTTTCTTCTTTGACTCAGTCTTCTTTTTAGGCACAGTCTTCTTTTCTGATTGAGTCTTCTTCTTGGAAGCACTCTTCGACTGCTTCTTTTCTGGGGTTGCTTTTTTCTTTGACTCAGTCTTCTTAGAAGAAGCTTTCATTGTGCTGCTTTTCCCTTTCTTTGGTGCTGTTTTGCTCTCTGGGATTAAAGGCACCTCCTCAACTATGCAATACCGAATCCACTGTATTGTATCGACATCTGATATCTCTTTCCAATTCTGACATCGAGCATCGAATTCTTCCGAAACTGACATCAAATCAATAATAGTAAGCTTAAGAACAAAATAGCGATTTTCTTCGACATTTCCCGAACTTTACACTAATATTTAATTTACTGACGTTAATAGTATGACGATAAATATATAAGATGTCAGAGGTAATACTATTACCATGCGGGAATAAAATTCCGCGCGTGAAAAGGTGTTTACAATGAATGAACTCGAATGGAATACGGGCTCCAAATGGAAAGAACTCAACAGTCGTCTTCGAACCAAGGAGAACCTGTACGAGGACTTCGTTGAAAATGGAGGCAAAAAGTAATGGCTCTCGCTAAGAACAATCGGGCTGGATCAGACGTGACGGTGAACAACAAGAGAGGAAGGGTCGATTCGACCGAGGCTCTCGCACATGCGTACTTGTACAGACAGGTATAGAAACGGAGGTGTAAAGAAATGGCAGAAGCAAAGAACGATCGAGGTATCAAGGATAAGGGTTCAAACAAGAGAATTTGCTGTGAAGCAATCGCACATGCATACATCTATCGCAGGTAGAACATGATGACTGACGAAAATGTCGTTGACAAACCTATTACGACCGGGCTTGAGGACACTCCTCGAGCTGCTGCGATCCGAAAACCCTTTGAAACGAACGCGCTCACGTACGATTTGACGTGAGCTCTTCTCCTTTTTTTGAATTTCATTCCGATAGAATCAATACAAAGTTAGTTCATATTCAAATTGCATTCTAGAATTCTACTGAATGTTGTATTGTGAAACGCATCACGATACATATTCCTCTCCAAAATGAGGGATGTCATAAATTGGCAGAAAAAGTAAGTAAAACTGACAAGATTAAGGCTGACCAGAAAGCCTGGAAAGCCGGTGTAGCCGCCATTGCAAAGTACAAGTTCATCACTGCTGACGAGAAGACAGCAATGGCCGCCAAATATGACGCTCAATTCAAAGCGCTATTAGATGCTGAGAAAGCAAAAGCAAAGAAAAAGAAGTGATACATCCACTTCTTCTACCAGTCGGGCTCTAAGGAGCTCGACTCTTTTCTTTTTTTAAAATCTGTTATCTCGTGTGACTTGCGGTTTTATATGGATAGCAGGAATATCATTCATCTCATACGAGAGGTATGTACATGACAAATGATTGCATGAAAGCGTTAGCGAGTCGACAGTCTATTCGCAAATTCACAGATGCCCCAGTTTCAGATGACACGATCGATGGCATCATCAATATGGCCTTGCAAGCTCCTTCAGCTGGGAATCGCCAGCCCTGGAGAATCGTTGTGGTTCGAGATCGCGATAGACTAGAAGAACTATCCAAGGCTGCATTTGGTCAGCAATTTGTTGCATCCTGTCAAGTCCTACTTGGAATATTCGCAGTGGCAGATGAATCTGCAGAAAGGTATGCCGAAAGAGGTCGCAATTTGTATGTATTTCAAGACACAGCAGCTCTTACATATGCTCTGCTCCTTGGCATTCATTTCAACGGACTTGGCGGCTGTTGGGTCGGTGCCTTTGACGATGATGCGGTCGCAAAGGTGTTCAATGCTCCTAAGGGATTTCGACCTGTGGCTATGATCCCAATTGGTCATTACGAATCCCCACCTCCACTTAGACCCAGGCGCGGGATGTCTGATGTCGTTCTAAAGGAATCCTTCTAGTTTCATAATCGACACTTACATTGATATGCGCCACTTGTATCTTTAAAGGAGGTTCGGTACATATGAGGAAGTCATTAGCTATTCCAAGCACCTTCTCTATCGTGGCTCGTGATGCTTCAAACGGTGATCTAGGAATCATTGTTCAATCGAAATTCCCTTGTGTTGGATCTGTAGTTCCTTGGGCTGAGGCAGAGGTAGGTGCGATTGCAACACAGGCATGGGCAAACGTATCATATGGCCCTCGCGGACTTGTTCTTTTACGGAAGGGGAAATCTGCCAAAGAAACCCTCTCAATCCTGATCGAAAGTGATGAAGGTTCACAGCACCGGCAACTTGGCATAGTCGATGCCAAAGGAGAGGTCGCCGTTCATACAGGCAGGGAATGCATTGATTGGGCAGGTCATGTGACTGGAGATGGATATACATGTCAAGGCAATATTCTTGCTGGAGAATCCGTTGTCGCAGATATGGCTGAAGCATATGAGAAGACTGACGGTGATCTGATTGACCGATTATTTGCAGCGCTTAAGGCTGGTCAAGCAGCAGGAGGCGACAAGCGAGGTATGCAGTCAGCAGCTCTTTTCGTGGTACGAAAGGAAGGAGGTTACGAGGGTGGTAATGATCGGTATGTGGATGTCAGAGTGGATGATCATCCTAGTCCTATAGAAGAGCTTGAGCGAATTTTCAATATATATGATATGACTTTGCTAAGTCGTGAAGATCCAACTTATCTCTATCCAATAAGCGGTCCTATCGCAAATCGGATTCAGGGCATATTGCATGATCTTGGATTCCTAAAGGAAGTGTCACTGAATAACGATTGGACCTCAGAAGCTGAGGATGCTTTGCAGGAATGGACAAATACCAATAACTTCGAGAACAAATACGTTTCCGGTAAGATTTGGAAAAGTGTTCTTGATTATCTCTTCGAACAATGGGAACATAGATAGTCGTAATCAATAATCCTGAATTTTAGTCTTCTCGCAGGCTGTCGATATCTGGTCGGTAGATAGTTTCTGGAACCCCATGATAATGCCAAAGAATTCCGACATCATAACCCCCACCAATACTACATCCCGCCAAGGTGAGAGTTACAATACCTACAAGTATGAGTCCAGACATCCATTGTTCAACTGGTAAGAGAAAGAACCCGATAGCAAAGAAACCATAGACTGGTAATAGACCAAGAAAGACTGCGATTGCATAATTGCGTAGCTTCCTCTCGGTCATATGAATCGAAGACAATTGTACTTCGTTGAATAAGAACTAATAGTTCTCAGAAAAGGAGAGTAACAAGGGGGCAACAGAAACTCTGCTGCCCCGAATGTTGTAATGTACTAGACCTATTTTATAGATCATAGGCTTTGAGGGTCTTCCTCTTATTCTCTTTGCATCGACCGGATGCTGCTTCGAGCATCTTGCCGATCTTCTCATTGATGGCTTCATAGGCATCTGAGCCGACCATCATGTCGTTTTGTCTTGCAAATTCCTTTACTGCACTCTTCACGAAGAAGGTTGGATACGCGGGTGCTTTCTTCTTAGCCATTTTTATTTACCTCACATTGTTGCACATCCGCAAAAAGCCGTCTAGCTCCATTAGATGCACACCCCTCGAAATTCGAGGAATTAACGTACGCTAACTCCTTAATAAGGATATGTTGCACGAAATGGCTTCTGGCGCCATTTATTTGGGGTCCTACGCCAAACCGTAAAATCGCCTCCTGTTTAGGAATTTCGTGTCAAAACCCACTTTTCACATCAATCAATATTAGTTATCTACTCACCAATGAGTATACAAACGTAACAGATAGCGCAAGGAAGAAGCTTTATAACTGTATTTTTCTACAACTGTAATAGATTACAGCAACTGTAGTTTATTACAAATGCTGGAGAACAAAGACGATGTACGACTTCGACGAATTTGATGACGAATATGATGATGACGAGTATGATGATGAAGACGATCTCGACGAACTCATGGAAGAGGAAGACGAGCTTATCGAAAGAGAAGATGAGCTTATGGAGAAGGAAGACGACCTCATTGAGCGAGAGGACGAACTCAGAGAAGTAGCTGAGGATCTCCATGAGGACCTACGCGATGACATCGAGGATCAAATTGGTGACTTGGAAGACCAACGTCACGATATCGAATCAATGCGTCATGAACTCGAGGAAATTCGAAGGATGAAGGAGCAGCTTCGAAGGGAGATCGAGGGTGTCCGTCGTGATAGGGAAGCACGTAAGATAGAACAGCGTACTCATAGAGTTCCAAAGCCTCCGAAACCCCCACGTCCAGTCCGAGCACCCCGAGCACCTCGTCGTGCAGCTATCGTGGATTTTGAAGCACTAACTGACAGTCTCGAGGACATGATGGATGGTCTGGGTGATCAAATTCGAATGTCAGTTTCTGGTTTGAAGGACATTGACAAGGAGTTTGTGAAACCCTTTCTTAAAACAACAAGCAGACGCATCAAACACGGTAAGAGTAGATCGAAATCTAAGATTGATAATATCTCCCCCGAACGTGTTGCGAGCGTCATTATACCACTTGCTAGCGAAGAACGGTTAAAGATTCTAGACTATTTGAAAAGTGGAGGAAGAACCTTCAACGAGCTTGAAAGTCATATTGGGAAGACGGGAAGCTCACTGACCCACCATCTCAATCCTCTCCTCGAGGCTGGTTACATCATAAAGGGTGAAGTCCGAGGAACCTATTATCTTACCATAGAAGGTCGACTGGCGTATCGCCTAGCTCAATGGCTTACAGACCGGCTGGAACGCGAGATTCGCTTGAAGGACGTCAAAGATCAGAAACTCAAGGAATCTCAGGACGCTCAAGACGGAGAAGTCAAAGTGATTGTAGAAGATTCTGAGGAGGACGAACAATAATGAGTGTAAGGATAGACGAGCGAGCAAAGAAACTTAGTGAGGAGTTCCGTCTCATGGATACTGAGAGGGCGCTAGTCACATTGAGGCCGGGCGTAGTCTGGTCGTATTTGAAACAGGAAGATCGAACTATTGGCATTGCTTTCCATGGTCCTTCACGATTTGCTGTAGACGCAATCGTAGAAACTGAATATGGTGCAACCGGCGAATCGGTTGCCGCAGAGTTGGAAGGAATCCAATTATATTTTGGATTGACGGAGTTGGAATCAATCTCAGAGGATACATTTGACTATGACCTCTCCGAGTTTGGTTATTCCTCAATAGAAGAATTCCATGCTTCAATTCAGAAGAAACTAGATGGCAATCGTAGTGATAAGGACAATAAGTTCGACATAGAAGGAGATGCAGGAATTCTCATCGGAGAAGATGAATTTCGCAAGAAAGTAATCTTGGTGGCAAAAGAAGACTCGACGGTCTTTACCTACGACAAGAGAGTATTTGTTGTCGGAGGTGATAGTATGGTTTCAGTAGAAGGCTCCAGAATATCCATTGGTGGTCCAGATAGACAGACTGTCATTATCGATAAGGATCGCATTAAGGGACTAGAAGAACTGAATGCTATTGGTCCAGCTATAAGTCGTGCTATGACTTCTGTGGCCCGATCGATTCCTCGATTGACAAAAGACATCACTCACAAGATGAGATGCGATAGTCGCCCTCATCGCGCGAGCGCCTATGGTGCTTACGATAATGTTGATGAATTCGATTGGCCTGATTGATGCTTTTCATCTCTATTTCCGTACACAACTGATCCCCACCCTCTATTTGGTGGGGATCTTTCACACTATTTTTCGAACTGCATTCGCGTTCTCATGGCTCTTGGCCTGATTTGAAGCTCGTATAGAGAGCTATACTTTCCACCGGCATTGATCAGTTCATGATGCTTTCCGATTTCAACTATCTTCCCATCTTCTAAGACAAGGATTCTATCAGCACTAACTATTGTGGAGAGTCGATGAGCAATGACAAGTGAGGTTCTGCCTTTCAAGAGTGCTTTCATACCTTTCTGGATAGCATGTTCGGTGTAGATATCAATCGAGCTTGTAGCCTCGTCCAAAACTAGAATACTGGGATTTGCTAAAAGTGCCCTCGCAAAGCTAACAAGTTGACGCTCCCCTTCAGATAACCTTCCCCCTCGCTCACCAACCTCTGTATCGAATCCGTGTTCGAGGTTTTCGAAGATGCGTCTTGCTCCAATTGCTTCTGTTGCCGTGTACATTTCTTCATCTGTGGCATCAGGTTTTCCATATTTTATGTTGTCCTTAATGGAGCCCATGAATAGGAAGGCATCCTGAAGAACAAGTCCGATTTTTGATCGAAGCGACTCTTGAGTCACATCTCGGATATCGATTCCATCGATTTTGACAGCGCCATGCCATACATCATAGAACCTATTCAAAAGACTGACCACAGTAGTCTTTCCAGCGCCTGTATCACCAACAAGGGCGATGGTTTCACCGGGACTGATATCAAGCCTAAAATCCACCAGTACTGGTGTATTTTCCAAGTATCCAAAAGTCACATTATCAAACTCTATCCGCCCCTCAACATCAGGCATCAAAATGGCGTTCTCTTTGTCAACGATACTTGGATTCTCATCCATGATACTAAAGACTCTCTCAGCTCCTGCAAAGGCACTTTGAACTGAAGTGTAGAAGTCTGCGATGATTAGGATTGGTCTGAAGAATCTGTCACTAAATTGAATGAAAAGAACGACAGTCCCGAGTGTTATGGTTCCTTCAATTAGCCTAAGTCCTCCAAGCCATATAATTAGAAAGACACCAAGTCCGCCAATGAATCTAATGCTTGGGAAGAAAGTTGCTTGCGCCTTACCTGCGTCAATATTAGACTGATAATCTGCTTTGTTGACCTCATCGAAGTTCTCTATATTGATTCTTTCTCTTGCAAAGCTTTTGGTAACCTTGGCTCCTGATATGCTTTCAGCCAAGTTTGCTGTTACACTAGATATTGTTTTTCTCGTGCTTCTGTATGCTTCCCTCAATCTTCTTCGAAAGAATATTGTTGCTATAAGTAATAGAGGTACAACTGCTAAAGACGCAATAGCGAGCTGTAGGTCCACGGTAAAGATTACAAAGCCGATGCCGAGGACAATGAAAACCTGAGCAAATACATTGATGAGTCCTCCACTCATCAGCTCGCTCATCCTATCAATATCACTTGTGATTCTGCTGATGACACGACCAGATGCTGACTTATCATAGAAGTCCTGAGACATAATCTGAAGTCTAGAGTATAGATCTTGTCTTATATCGTATACCGCATTCTGTCCCATTTTTGATGTTAGATACTCCGTGCTATAGCCAGTTATCCACTGTACAACCTGGAGAATGATATAGATCAGACTAGTTATCAATAGAACATCTAGATTACCGCTTGGAAAATCATGGTCTATTGCTTTCTGCAAGACAAATGGCAAGAGAATCTCAAGAACAATGCCAATCGATGTCAGTATGGCAACTGCTGCAAATACTAGCCTGTATCTGAGTAGGAACGATACCATCCTTCCTAGAAGCTGTGAATCTGTATACAGATAGGCTCGTGCATCTGGGTCGTCCTGTTGATCCAAGCCACTACTCATTAGTAGCACCTCCAGAACCGATGAAAGCAGCCATCTCCATTTCTTCTAGTGTTCGAAAGATTCCAGCATATAGACCATCTTGCTCAACCAATTCCTCGTGATTCCCTATTTCCATAATCCTTCCTTTTTCCATCATCACGATGAGATCTGCATTTCTCACTGTGCTTAGCCTATGTGTAATGATGAATGTGGTTCGTCCCACCATAAGATTCTCTAAGGCTTCTTGTATCAGCATCTCTGTCTTGGCATCGACAGAGCTTGTTGAGTCATCCAATATCAAGATCTTCGGATCAGCAAGTAAGGCGCGTGCAATTGCGAGCCTTTGCTTTTGTCCCCCGCTTAAGGTCACACCTCTTTCACCAATAATGGTGTCATAGCCATATTCAAGCTTCATGATGAAGTCATGAATATTCGCAGCTTTCGCAGCGGCAATCACATCATCCAAAGGTGCATTTGGCTTTGCGAAAGCGATATTCTCTCGGATTGTCGCAGAAAAAAGGAACGGATCCTGGTGCACCATACCAATTGCACTCCGCAAATTGCCAATGTTGTAGTAACGAACATCAATATCATCAATGTAGACATTGCCTGGTTTTGTTATAGAGTAATCTCGCCCATCAATTGTTACGATACCATCCTGCGATTCATAAACACTGTCACCAATTCTCACTTTTCCATCAGGACTGACTCGATGAACCCTTCCAGCATACTCGATTACGTCATTCGAATCCACATCATAAAATCTTGGGATTAGATTTACTAGACTCGTCTTGCCTGAACCGGTTCCTCCAAGAAGCGCTACTATTTTTCCAGGCTCAACTGACATATTGACATTCTTGAGGGTATAGTCAGAGCCGCGATAGCTAAAATAGACATTTTCGAAGGTGACCTTTCCCATAATCTCGTGTTCAACAGGATTCTCTGGGTCATTTACCTCTTCAGTATGATCGAGAATATAGAATGTCCTCTCAGCAGAAGCAGAAGCTCGTTGGTACATTCCCACTCCCCACGAGAGAAAACGCCCTGGCATCATCAACATTCCAATTAGAGTAACAAAACCGACAAAGACACCAAGCGAGAGGTCTCCTAATATGTATGACATACCTCCAAGATAAATGAGAGCTCCAGTAACAAGTCCAAATAGAGTTGGTAGTAGGGGTCTATAAAGTGCAAAGAGCCTAAAGGCTTCTATCCTTAAATCAGTGAACTTCTTGTTCTCTCGTTCGACTCTTTCTATCTCCCTATATCCTGCAGCATATGATTTTATCACTTTCATACCCACGATATTCTCTGCAAGGACAGAACTGAGTTCTCCGTATTGTTCACGGGCTTGATGAAAGACTGGTCGTACACGCTTTGCGAATGTATAGATGAATCCCGCCATGATAGGAAGCAGGATCAACATGTAGATTGTCAACATTGGATTCAAAAAGAACATCGCAATGTATACTCCGATAGTCATGGTGATACCGATGAAGATTACTCGGAATCCCCAATATTCAAACTCTCTAATTTGCGTCACATCTGTTGTGACACGTGCAAGTAGTTGTCCAGTTTCCTCTTGATCATAGAAAGAGAGGTCTTTATCCATCAATGAATCATAAAGATCTCTCCTTAGGTCATAGATTACCTTTTGTGACATTATGGCTGAGCCATATCTCCCGATGATATCGAAGATTGCATAGGCTCCAGCCAAGGATATGTATAGCAAGACCTTTGGGACAAGTTGGTCATATTGTCCTCCATATATGACATTGTCAATGATATCCACTAATACAATTGGAGTCAGCAGATTGAATATGATACCAATTCCTGCGGCTGTTAGAAATCCAAAGAACAGCCCTTTGTGTCTAAGCGAATATCGAACTAATCTTGACATATAACCCATGGATTGGCCCCTTACCCTAGCGATAGCTTCCTTTTGATAAGAATTACGATACGTTTTCTTTTAACAGAGATATTAATCACACGCTGTCGCAAGATTCACCCCTAGGTCCCTGCACGCTTCAAGTTGCTCTGCATTCGGATAATCTTTGACTTTTAGAGGTGCTGCAACTAATTTGCCGCCTTTCTCTTGTAGTTCCTTCGCTATCTCATCAGGAGCTTCTCCACTCCAGCCATAAGATCCAAAGGCTGCAGTTGGTATTCCGTCGAGCGCGCTTAGCTCGGATAGAAGCTGTTTCACCTTAGGTAAAGGTCGCTTCATCCTAGTAGAGCTGCCAATAGCAACTGCACAGGCGTCACCAACACTTTCCACTTCTTTTGCGTCGCGAACTTCACAAATCTTACCTTTGGATGTAACACCCTCGCAAATTGCTTCTGCCATGGCTTTTGTACGACCCCTTGTCGATTCGAATATGACAATCACTTTCACAGCTTTTACCATCCTATAACTTTACAAACATGTTACATAATAGAACTAAAGCGTATTGGATTGGTCGTTTCTCCTAGTTCATGTCTATGGTGAATGATTTGAAGGATATTAGAGCAAAAGCAGAGAGGATATGTGATCTGCTTATTCAGAACTATGGCGATACAATAGCAGAGAGAAAGATAGAACCAATAGATGAACTGGTTTTGACCATCTTGAGCCAGAATACAAATGACGTGAATATGCTCCGTGCGTATGAGAATCTGAAAATGCATTATCCCACTTGGACCGAAGTACTTGAAGCTCCTGAAGATGAATTAGGAGAAGTGATAAAATCCTCAGGTTTCTTTAGAGTGAAAGCGAAACGAATCAAGGCCACTCTTGCTGAGATTCATGCACGTGTTGGGAAATTAGACCTGTCCCACTTGGAACAAATGTCTGTGAAAGACGCATCTGACTGGCTAGTATCGTTGCACGGAGTCGGTCCCAAAACAGCTGCGATTGTACTTCTCTTCTGTTTTGGCAAGGCTACTCTTCCTGTTGATACCCATGTCTGGCGCTTATCAAAACGACTTGGCTTTATTCCAGATGATACAAGTAGGGAGGCTGCTCAGCCTCTCTTGGAAAACGTGATTTCCTCTGATTGTATATACTCGATGAATCATAATCTTATCAAACATGGAAGAGAAATCTGCAAAGCACGCAATCCTTTGTGCAATGACTGCTTTCTTTCAGCA
>JAEORN010000063.1 GCA_016840825.1 Candidatus Thorarchaeota archaeon
AATGCATTGTTGACAGCTGTATCAAATCCTATCGTATAGTCAGTACCATACATGTCATTATCTATGGTTCCAGGAAGTCCAATAAGCATACCATTCCAGTGGTTACTGAGAGCATTTAACGCATGCATTGTACCATCTCCTCCAATAGCAATCAATGCATCAAAGCCTCGTTCTGTTAGAATCCTTGCTGCTTTCTTTTGTCCTTCCTCAGTTCTGAATTCTTCAGACCTTCCTGTAGTAAGAAAAGTTCCACCTCTATGGAGAATTCGAGAAACAGAACGAGAGTTCAGAAGATGAATTTTCTCATCTAGAATTCCCTGAAGTCCACCAAATACACCATGGATTTCACAATTACGATGAATCCCAACTCTAGTGATGGCACGGATAGCTGCATTCATAGCAGGACTATCTCCACCACTTGTAAGAACTGCAATTCTCATGCCCAAATATTTCAGCCTCAAGATAAATAAGTTCGACCTATACGATAACAGTGAGTGGAGGGTCAGAGGTTGACACCTGAACGAACTCATGGGAAGAGTCCTGAAGAGCATGGAAGAATTGTTCGGGAAGGGTACGACAGGATTGCTGAGGAATATAACAAACAGAGAGAAGCATTTGATAACAGTAAAGAGATACAAGAATTCATAGACCGCCTTCCTGAAGGAGCAGTCGTTTTGGATGTTGGTTGTGGATGTGGAGTACCAGTCCTCAAAAAATTGCTATCTGAAGGATATACTGCCAAGGGTATTGATTTTTCACAGGGAATGCTTGAGGTTGCCAGAAGGAATGTACCAGAGGCAGAACTAGTCCATGAGGATATTTTGAAGGTGGAATTTCAACCATCATCTTTCGATGGGATAATCTCCACCTATGCGATCATTCATATTCACAAGAGTCAACACTCACTTGTCTACAAAAAGATATACGAATGGTTGAAACCTGGTGGCGTTATGCTGGTGGGGACATCATGGTCTGAATGGGAAGAAATTCAAGACTACTATGGAGTACCGATGGCATGGAGTCATCCAGCTCCCAAAGAAAGCCTTCGGATGGTTAAGGATACAGGTTTTGAAGTTATATTTGACAAACTTGTGACGACGAACGATGAAACAGTCTATTGGATCCTGGCAAGAAAGTGAAAAGATGAGGCATTCTAGACCAAATTCTTCTTTCTAAGAATAAGCAATAGAGGCAGAGAAATAGCAAAACTTAGTCCCATGACAATTGGAAAAGCAAGAATTTCATCTTGAAAGGGCAGCCCAACATTCATTCCATAGATACTTGCAATGAGAGTAGGGACACTGACAAGAAGTGAGATAGATGTTAGTGTCTTGATGACTATATTCAGATTATGACTGACCATGCTATCATATGCATTCATGGCGTTCTCAATCAATTCCCGATAAATGGCGCTAAGTTCCACCTGCTGTTGAAGATCAACTTCAAGCTCCTCGAGGCGGTCTACATCAAGTATCATCCTACCAAGGACATGGTTTCGCTCTAGTCTTAGGAGAACCTTCATGTTTGCCTTAAGTGCAGCTTCGATGAATATTGCGTCACGAGAGAGCTGAAAGAACCACTCAAGCTGCGAAGGATAAATCTCACTCATGATCACGTCTTCAGTTTCGTTAATTGTCGCTTCGACTATATCCAGGGTGGTCTCGTATGAGTGGATAATAATCTCCCACCACTTGTAGATAATATCAGCGGCGGTTGTACTGAGATAGACTTTCTGACGAAGTTTCGGTTTGCGTAACGGAACTTCAACATTTTGAATGATGATGATGTCGCGACCGTTTGTGAATATAGCAATTGGAATTGTTGAGTTCTGACGCTCTTTGATTCTAAGATTTACTGGAACTCGAAGAACTATCATAGTGTACTTGTCTTCAATCTGAAGACGCGGACGTTCATCAAGGTCTTGAACATCCTGAAGGTCTTCAAGATCTATAGTAAAACGCTGAGACAATTTTGCTAAATCATTAGGTCGGATTCCAACAAGTTCAATGAGCAAGGGTACATCAGGTGCCTCGTCTAGGCTGGCATACTTTATCCCACTCTCCAATGCCATGATGGAGATACTTCCATTCTCTGGACACTCGTCGCTCATTTGATCCACCTCGTGATAGCGGATGTCGTTCGTACATCGATAGTTGCCTGCCTGGAAGATGGTTCTCTTAACAGAGAGCCTGGTATACAGTCGGGCTGTAAGGGCCATAAAGCCAATATTAGAAAACACTGGCTGTCTTATAGGGTTTTGTAATAGAGTGAAAAATAACTATCGGTCATTAATTGCTGCTATCATATCCTCTACTATATTACCACACTTTCAATCTCTACGTTTCGATCCTTAATAGTGAGCATTTTCGAGGGGACTCGTTTGCCTCCAAATAGCTCAGCTTCTGGAACTCCACGATAGAGCGCGTCTGCAATCCTGCCTAGTGCATCAGCTTTCATAATTCCTGACCCTGAGGCTCCATTTACAACAAGAACACCACACTCCTCGTAGACAAACGGTATCCTATCAGGAGAATAGCAATAGCCTCCTGCCCAGCTATTCACTGGACGAGCACTCTCAAAGGCTGGGAAATACTTTGCGAGGACGGGGTACATGCTGTTTTCATAATAACTACTCTCTGGAACCATCATATCATCAGTCTGGACATACTCATAGCCTCGACCAAACTTGTCACCGCAACCAATCCAGAAACCGCGCTCCTGCAACTGAGGTCTGAAGTACACGCCTGCTGATGGGAGTATCGTGAATGGAATGCAGCCAAGCTTGTTGAAACCCTTTGTATCAAGCAAATCATGTAGTTTGGGATTATCTTCAGCATGAAT
>JAEORN010000064.1 GCA_016840825.1 Candidatus Thorarchaeota archaeon
AATAGATAGTAGATTCACATTCAATGATATTCAACTCTTTTTTAGTGCAAACCAATCCTTTGCGTCTAGATTCGAACATGAACAACTGGATTAGAGAGTATATCACTCCATAATTCTTTTAACCATAACATCAAGCTATGCGACTACGCACACAGTGCGCAAATGGGCCGGTAGTTTAGCCTGGTAGAATGCCTCCTTGGCATGGAGGAGGTCTCGAGTTCAAATCTCGACCGGTCCACCATCTCACTCCACTTCAATTATTCAAGTCCAGAGTTATCTAGGATTTTATCATAGGCGCATCATCGTAGTTTATTTGGTCTATGTCGAATTTAGCATATGTCAAGTCTTCTGATTCTAGTTTCCAACTTGCTTCTACATGGAACGGGACATACATACCCTCATTTTCTCTATAGTCGCCATAGCTGCAGATCCAATCTTCTAATACTCCTTCATTGTATCTCTTTGCTTTGAACTTGATGATCTGCCCCTGTTCATTGAAGAAGAATATACCTTCCACCTTTATGTTTTGGTCTGCCAAAACCACCTGAGCACTGTTAGAGTCTACAGGCAACCACTTGAGTCGCTCTGAAGGAAGCAAAGCAGTAGGGAACCAAGGTGTCTCGCTTAGCCAACGTAGAAGCTCTCCTTGGTCATAATTCACACCTTTGGTGTCAATGAGTTTGAATATGGAGAGAAGCTCGATTTGAAAATGTCCAACGCCTTTGTAATATGCGTCTTGGCCCGAAATGAATCCAACCTTTCCAGACCAGACAAATCCCGGCGGCTGTACAGAAAAGTACTCTTCACCTTTGATGGACTTCCATTTTTTAGAGGGTCTAAATTGCCCACTATGCTTCAAGCGGATATAGCTAATGTATCTTTGATTTTCCTGCAAGGCATACGCGAAGTACCTTTGAACAGCTAGTGGAAGATCTCTTATTTGATTACTATTATAGACTTTGGATATATGTTCTGAAATTGAGAATAATTCCTTGATTCCCCTTCTCATTCCTAGTTTCATTTTACCCAGCACCTTCTTTGGAGTTGTTTTGTTTTTTAAGCCCCTCGAATTGATTCCAAATACACCTCTTCTGTCCCCTCGATCAGCTTTCTGATGAGCCGGAAGAAATGCTCCACTTCTCTCGGAGTTAGTGCATGAAATAGAGAGAGCATAGCTGCAGAGTGTTCCTCAGTCTTGGAATCCCAATATTCTTGACTCTGCTTAGTCACAGTCAAAAGCCATTTTCTTCTATCCTCCTCGTCCCGAACTAGTTTGATAAAACCTCTTTTCTCCAGTTGCTTGGCAATCTGTTTCACATTCTGATGGCTTGTGCTTAGTACATTCGCCACCTCACTGACTGATGGTAGTTTATCAAATCCTTTAGTAACTACTATCAGAACCAGAAGTTGTTTTGTCGTCAGTCCGTCCCTCTTTAGAACCTGATCTGTGACATACTCAAACCTTCGACTTAGAAGAAAAAGATAGCCGAAGGAGTCTGCCATTGCTTGAACGAATTCCTCACTCATCTTGAGCACCTGTCATTCTTGATTTTATACTCTCTTGACATTGTAACTCTGTCATTTTTCATTTTACTCCTCGAATCTTATCCTTGACCAAGTAATAGAATCCTATGTACGCCAAGATTCCTAGTACTGGAAATACTACCAATCCAGCTGCAGCAGCACCTGCAACCTCTGGATCGCCACTCAGGACCTGGACTATAGCCATAGCATTTACTGCTGTTCCCAAAGTAATGAAAAATCCGAAGAAAAGTAGGATGACTGAGTACGCCTGTTTTGGTCTTGTAACTAGTAGATATAGGGCCATATACCCAAGTGGAATAGTAATACCTAGGTCAAGATATCTGATCACCCAGAATACCGTTGGAGCCAATATATATGACCCTGAGGAGTTATCGCCAGTTGCGAGCACCTCAAAGACATCTGAGGACCACATCAATGCGAAGATTAGAAGGAAAACAGACATCAATCCTACGAAGATGTACAAGCCTCTAGTACTGAAGGTTGGAGCATCCTTTTCGGAAAATGCTGAGAGGCTGCTCGCTCCGAGGACTAATCCACCAATAATCAACGTAAGAAATAGCCAAAAGAAATTCTCAACATTCCCGATATATGTCGTGTTACTCCACTCTTGACCGATACCGTAAGATAGACCAGTGTAAATCAGTGTTATGGGTGTGAGAATCAGGAAATACTTCGCTCCGTTTCGTTTGGCAATATGAAGTATCCCTCCAGCAATCAATATGGGGGCAATTAGTATCATCCCTACCAAATCTTGACCCATAGTCTGATAGATCGTTGACTGAGAAGTTCGATACTCAATGATTTCAAGACCAAGTGGTCCGAGAAGAGCAATTATGACAAGCGTGGCTGCGCAGACTATAGCAATGATTCCAATCAAATATCGTTCGAAGGTTGCATATCTTGGTTCGGTTACTGAATCGCTCGACACTTCATTTCATCCTCCTTTGATTGAATATGCTCGATGCGGATGAATTGATTCCAATCAGTTGATGCCTGTTCATGACGAAGTAGATCATAACGAGCATTGGAGCGACAAAACCCACCGCTGCTGTTAATTGAATTGTTATTCCCCATGAGTCAAAGACAATAGTTGACAGAATCAGAAACAGTGTCCCACCATATCCCCACTTTTTCTCTCTCCAAAGACCGACCGAGAATATGATTCCAGCTAATCCGAGGAACAGGAATGCAGCAATCAGTATGTTCAGTGTGCCTTGAGTCACCGGGACATCTAATAGCTGAACCCCTGTTACCATCAAATATCCAAAGAACACACGAAGAATGGCATTCGTTAGCCATGCTACAAAAACAAAAACAAATGCCAGACTTCTTCCCAGAATCTTTCGCTTCTGTTTATTTTCCATCGCTAACACCCAAATTAGATATTATACTACCTAAATTAGGTAGCATACTCCCTAATAAAGGTATCTAAAAGGTAGTATGCTACCTTTATGATGAATCAGACTAGGAGCGATTCATTAAAGATAACTGACAATCGAAAAACTGACCTATTTGCTTCGACTCGAACAAGCTCTGATGTGGACCCATTTTCGTTAGTCGTTTACTTACACGCCACTGAAGTAAAAGACTGTTGAGATCTTGGGTTTTTGGCTTGGCATGGAGGAGGTCTCGAGTTCAAATCTCGACCGGTCCACCATCCTTTCAAGATTGCTTTTTGGGTTTGATTAATAGGAGAATGTAGTATTAGAGTACTAAGTTTGAGGGGGATTGATTTGATGGAAAGGCAACTGGAATCAAGAATCCTGGCATTGGTTCACGCAATGCTTTATAATTCTTCAGACAGATATTCATCTGAGTGACTTTATCAAGTCACCTTTAGAGAGTCTTGGAGGTTTAGATAATAGCTGCTGCAATGCGAAGAGCTTCAAGGCTGGCTCTATTCTTCTTGGTATCGTTCCTCTTCATGGCTCCAATGTTCGTGTCCGCGGGAAACCAAGGACTCTCATGGGCTGTTCCGATAGGAGAAACGAGAGAATTCGATTTATACCGTGAGAGAAACTCAACGATTTTTGGAAAAGTGCTCATCGATGAAACCATTACGCTTGAGATTACGGAGCACCCTGAGATTCTCGACAATGTCACGGTTTGGGAGTCATA
>JAEORN010000065.1 GCA_016840825.1 Candidatus Thorarchaeota archaeon
ACATCCGCGATTCTACTGAATGTGCTGACTTTGATAATTAACGCTTCAATCATCTTGAGCCAATTTTGGTTTGCAAAAGGCACAATTTCACGAGTGAGAACCTTGTACATAATTGCAGTAGCTTTGTGTCTGCATGTACTTCTTTTAGTAGGCTTCTTCTCATATCTGCTGGATGCAACAGCAAGCGTGTTGGCAGTTCCTCTACCAATCTTTCCCATAATTAGTGCTCTATTAGTACTGCGTGGCAAGATTCCGAAACTATAATCCTTTAATTCATGATTATGGTTCGAGTCCAAGTTTCATTTAATGGATGGCAGACAGAGAAAGCCCTACAATGTCTTATTATCATGATGATCAATAAGACTGGATTTGTGTTGGCTTTCTCAATCCATCTGACTGAGCAGGTCGATGTTATACATTGATTCCAAGACTCATTCAACCTCTGTATTACCAATCGAATGGTCGACTTAGGGGGAAGAAGCATGTATGTAAGGCGTTGTTGAATGTCAGGACGAGGATTAGTGCAACTACACCATTTTGGATAGATTGAAATATAGCAAGTAGTCGACGAAGAAATAGAGGGGATAATCGTAAGATGACTTCGGAAAAACGCAAATCGCTCAGGACATCAGTTCTTATCGCTTGGATTTTGATTACACTCTTTGCCCCAATCGCTGTCTATTATTACATCATCGCTGGAAATATAGCACTGATGGGAGGTAATGTCTATGCATTTCTTTGGGCACTTACTCCGTCTCACGATCCCGTATTCAGAGGGGCTTCATTTCTTGGTATACTCTTCCCTGTTGATGATACCAGTATTTTCTATGGCATTCACATCCTCAATCCGCTCATTATGTCTTGGGTCCCTGTTTATGGGTTGTTCAATATCCTCTTTGCTGTACAGGTCGTACGCTTTATACAGGGAAAGACATCCACAAACAGAGCGATCTTGGCAGGACTGTCTACTCTAATCCTTCCTTTATATGAAGTCCTCCTGTTCGTTCCCTATCTGCTGAGTATTGGTCATCTTTCTTTTGTTGGACCAATTCCGATTCAGTTAATCGTAGGTCTATTCATCATCTGGAAGTACCGTCCAAAGCCTTTGGATACCCCTTGGGAATAGCTAGTTTACCCGAAATTCTGAGCGAAATGAAGCTGGCTCAATCCATGTGATTGAGCACGTTTGAAATCCATCGAGAGTCAAAGACGCGTTTAACTTCAACTATCACTCCAAGGAGGACTAGCAGACACAGGTGCAGTTTTTGATGTCCTCTAACCAGCATTAAAAGAGTCAGCTATTCTAGGGCCTTTCTAACTTCATTCCAGTCTTCTGTAGAGAGTGCCTTCTGGACAATCTGGAGCGCTCCTTGAAACACAGCTTCTGGCATGAGGGCCTTCATTCCAGACAGTACTCCGATTCGTTCCATGGGATTGGTTGCTTGGACAAGATATTGTAGAAAATACTGGGAAACCTCTGGAGTTGCCTTCATTGACATTTTCCCTATTATTTCCATGATCTGATCGTCTGATATCGCCTCCCAGAGAATTGGGGTTACCATCTTTTCCTCGACCAGCATGTGTGCAGAGTATTTGGCGACGAAGTCATTGAAGGCTTGTGCAACTTCATTCCCCTTCATTGTTCTCTCCTCATCAACAATCAGAGCACTCACCTGCTGTTCGAGTGAGTTCATTATTTGAGTAAATTCGTGGTGGTCACGCATCAATCGGTCAAATAGGTCCGGGTTCCTTTCCTTAATATGTGGAAACACGAACTCTTCTTCTCCCGCGGCATGAACATGTAGCACCTCAAAAGACAGCCTGACTTCATCACTCTGAGATTCGATGTCTGCCACAACACGAAGGTCCAGCTGGCCCAGTTGCAGCACTCTGGTATTCAAAATGTGCCGAATCCCCTTATGAATCGGTCCGAATAAACGCATACGCATAACAAAGCCTCATCCTGAGCTAAAGGCCATTTGTGAAATAAAGGTTTCATTATAGTCTGTCTTACTTCCTGCGAAGGATGAGAACTATGATAATCACTACAGCACTGAAGGACAGTGCGAGTACAAGTAGCATTGGGTCAAACAAAAATCCAGCAGGTGTTGTTTGCCCGGATTCATCGTCCATGTTTGTCCATATATTAGTTTCATACAAGTAAATCCAAGTGTCATCGTAGGTATCCTCATAATCAGCAAATCCACCAAACAGGATTGTAACATTGTTATTTGAATCAAAAACAAGTCCTGGAATTATTCTTCCTGCAGGAGAATCAACAGGATAACGGCGCGTCCAAGAGTTTGTTAGTCCATCGTAGATCCAAGTGCGATCAACACCATTGTATCCCAAATCTCCTCCAAACAGGATACATTTCTTGTTCGCTGAGTCATAAGTCATGGATGACCATTTTAGAGCATCAACATTTCCGATTGGTGTCAACTCAGTCCAATTGTTTGATGATGTGCTGTATATCCAAGTATCGTCCTGAAAACCT
>JAEORN010000066.1 GCA_016840825.1 Candidatus Thorarchaeota archaeon
CCACCATAGATTGGTGCCAAGTGCCGTTTTTTCAACAATTCTTTCATTCCAATTGCTGGTTTAAGATATGACGCTCCAGGAGTATTAACAACCAAGTCGTCCATGGAATCCCCGTGGGTTAATAGAACCTTGACATTTTCAACTTCTATGTGACTGGGGTCGCCTAACATTATCAACCTGTCACCAAGTTTGTAAAGGGGACCTGCAAATTGTTCTGAGATAGGTGGTTTAGGCAATGCTTGTCGGTCCGCATCGTGGTTCCCAGGAATTGCAATAATCTTGATATGTTTCGGAATTCTCTTTAGCTTTTTAAATGCAAATTCATACTGCTCGACAACATTTTCTATTAACAAGTCTTCTCTCTGGCTTGGATATACACCGATGCCGTCCACAAGATCTCCCGCGCAAAACAAAAAGCGTATCCTCTCAACCATCTCTTTGTCTTCAGTGTCCACATCTCTACCATTCAACCAATCAATGAATCTATCAAATTCATCCTCGAGAAACTCGGCACTTCCCATATGAAGGTCTGATATGAATGCTGCATACACATCCCTTGTAGCACGGCCTCTTTTCCTAACCGTAGGAATATCAGGAAAGAGTACATCATCTGCTATCATTCTTCCATCTTCATCAACATACCCTGAAATACAGACAGTTTCATCAAGTAAGACCGAATTCCCCTTTTCTTGAAGATGTGTTCTCTCTAATCCCTCGCTACCCGCAGGTACAATGCATGTTATCGAATCGCCCATTTCACCTTCGAGTTCGAGAATGATGTTGCGAGATTTAGATACGCTCTTGTTACTTACAATTCCAAGTACAACAAAAGTTGGAGGGCGCTCTCGTCTTCCACTTTCAGGATTAAATCGGCGTCTTGTAAACGATCTTCTCTTTCGTGCATCTGCAGGAGTTATAGCATTTCGAGTATCAATTCGTCCCATGTAGATCTTTTCTATACGCTTGAATCTGTCCTTAAATAAGGCCAAAAAATCCTCAATTGATCCAGACGATCCAACCCTCTCAAAAATAGGATTCTTGAGGATAATGATGTTTTCATCCAAGGATATTGGTTGGTCTCTTGAGATAGGTTCTATCTCATTAAGTTCGATTTCAAGCATACTTGGAAGTTCTTCTGTGTCTTCCCCCTCTGATATAGTAACATCTCTAATATCCGGAGATTTTTTCGAATGTTCCATGTTATCTATAAGCGAAGCGAGATAAACCTGTGAGAGCACTGTTGGTAACTCGGAATCTTTTCCTTTGGCGACGATGAAGTCAATAATTTTCTCTGGCGCGTCTAAACCTATTATGTACTCTAGTGCATCTGGTGATATCTGATAGCCAGATGAAACAATTTTCCTTAGTAGATTACGTCGCAGTGTTGCTGTCAATCGGTCACCAAAGAGAAATAATGGGAATTCGTTTTAAACATCTGCTTACATGTCAAAACGAGTGCGTTGCGGTAAGTGTATTAGTCTCAACAATTTAGAACGAAACGCGCCATACATTTCAGGGGCGAGGCTGAAAGAATGAACATCAGACGTCTGCAGCAAACCGGAGGACAAACAATAGATGGGAAGAAGAGTGGCGGTTCGTATCTTATTATTCTTCCAAAGGAATGGATTGACCGACAGAAACTCAAGAAAGGTGACCCTGTAGTTGTTGCAGAACGTGAGGATGGTTGTCTAATCATAGACCCTCGTCTTCCTAAAGCAGGAGAAACCCAATTCACTGAGGTTCCGATGGAATCCAATTTAAGATGGGCAATAACCAGCAAGTATCTTCTCGGATTTGATGAAATTCGTGTGACCTCTAAACAACCAATCACGAATACGCAGAGAGATGAGCTTAAGCGCATAATAAAACGATTTGTTGCTCTTGAGGTGACGGAGGAAACAGAGAATCAGATGGTCATCCAGTGTCTGGTTGATCCATCTACACTACCAGTCATTAAGGCTATGAAAAGGATGAACCTTGTAACTTCCCGTATGCTTAGTGATGCGATGAAGGCTTACTTTGAAGGTGATAAGGGCCTCGCAAATGACGTTGTTGAACGAGATGATGAAGTTGACCGCCTCTTTTTCTTAATTGTACGTGAGTTGAGGTCTGTAATTCAATATCCTAGAATGTCTGAAACGATGGGAATAACTCCGGTTGCCGCTCTTGACCTCCGACTTGCTGCCCAGTATATTGAACGAATTGCAGATCTTGCAGTTGATGTTGCTAACCGGACCGATAAAGCACTATCAGGTGCTACGACCAAGAAGATGAAAGATATAGCGGAAAACGTTCAGAAGATGCATTCTGAGTCTGTATCAAATCTGTTCAAGTTTAATACAGAAAAGGTTGCATGGGTAATAGCTGCTGAGAAAGACACCATCCAGAGAATCGGAAAAATCAGACTAGAGATTATATCCTCACCAAAAGAAGAACCACAAACACAACTTGATGTGGTAGATTGCTTTCTTAGAATTGGTGAAACAGCGAAAGATATTGCAGACCTCGCATTACCCACGACGAGCTAGGAGATGATTTAGCTGACCAAGATATTTGGAACAAGTGGAATTCGTGGAGCAATCAAAGACAAAGTCACTGTTGACCTTGCTTTGGACCTAGGACGTGCTTTAGGTACATTCTTGGAAGGAAAAGGTACCGTGGGAGTTGGAACCGATCCAAGAACCTCTCGAGAGATGCTTGAAAATGCATTTGTATCTGGTATCTTATCCACAGGTACAGATGTTGTACGACTGAATGGCGTTCCTATGCCCACAACAGCCTTTCATAGCTCTTTACCCAACATTTCTACATCTGTTATCATCACAGCTAGTCATAACCCTCCAGCTGATACTGGCTTCAAGTTCTTCGTTGGAGGGCGCGAATATATTCGATCTGAAGAAATATTCCTTGAGAGTCGTGTAGAAGATAGGAAATTTCTGGTTGCAGATTGGTCAAAGATAGGCAAAGTATCACACTGGGATGTTCGAGAAACTTACCTTGAACAAGTCAAGAAATTTCTCTTAAAGAGAGGAGGCAAAGGTGATGGCGTAAGGATCTTAGTAGATACTGCAAATGGTGCGGCATGCAATTATACACCTCATCTCCTGCACGATATGGGATTCAATGTTACGGCCATTAACTCGAATCCGGATGGTCATTTTCCTGGTAGGCCTGCAGAACCAGCTCCCAGAAATCTTGGGGACACGATGAAAATGGCAGCAGACTCAGACTTTGGTGTCACAATTGCTCATGATGGCGACGGAGATAGAATCGCAGTTATTGACGAAGAAGGTAATTTCATAGATCAGAATCGTATCATTGCTCTATTTGCCCGTGATGAAGTAGAGCGAAATGGAGGAGGTACAGTTGTTGTATCAATAGATACCTCAAGTGTAATCGATGAGCTTGTTTCTTCTGCAGGTGGGACAATAGTCAGAGCTCCCTTAGGGTCTCTTCAGGAGTCTTTCGAATCGAAATATGTTGATGATATAATATTTGCATCAGAACCTTGGAAACCAATATTCATGAGTCTTGGTAAGTGGATGGACGGTATTACTGGAGCTGGAAGAATCTCTCAGATGGTATGTGAACTAGGTGATGGGAGCTGTATCAATCTAATGAAATCAGTACCTAAGTATCCCATGCTGAGAGAGAATGTATCCTGTCCAGATGCCATCAAACCAATATTTCTTCCTAAAGTCAAGGAACTATTAGTTCCAGCATTTAGTGGTGTTGAACGTATCTTAGAGGAAGATGGAATACGAATTGAGCGAAATGATGGGTCCTATGTTCTTGTCAGAGTGTCTGGTACTGAACCAAAGGCTCGACTATACATTGGAGCCAAGACTCAGACAAGTCTTGATAGTATCGCTGAAAAAGCTCGAGGGATTATGAACCAAGTTCTTGAAGATTTGGGCCAATAACTCAATTAATTTTGATATTTCTAATACGATTATACTCTTGGATTAGCGAATCTTGCTCTTCTGGGCTTAACGAGTCCAATCTATAATCATTGATGATTCTGAATCTCTCATCCGATGTTAGCTTCTGAATAGGAGTTTCTGATATCTCTCCGAGATTTCTAGTTCCCCTACTAACTTCCTGCATTGGTTTCATACTTTCCAGTTATTTCAGTCCTTGTTAAACTCCTATCAGCAGGAATTAGACATAACGAAGTAGCGAAGAGAGCTCAAGCGCTCTCTTCATCTCCTTCTTTTTATGATATACTTCCTCCCTGAAACAGGTTATCAAGCCAATCAAAGGCACTCTGCTCAAGTAAGCCAAGATTGTCTATCTGGCAGTGCATGCTAGCACCATCTCTTTGCGTGAATATTCTCATGTCCTTGATTTCACTTGATACTTGTCTATAGAACTCATTACACTGACGTATCTGTTCATCAGAATCTCCATCTCCAACTAGACAGAGGACCGGACACGAAATTGTTCTCGGGTCTACTGGGGGAATTCTCTTTGACAAATCCATCAGTTCTTTCATTGAACTGACACGAGATGCATCCGCAGCATGTTCAAGGGAAACCCTTGTGAAGGGATTTACTCTCGATGCGAGCTTTGTGAGTGCATTGAAGATGAATTCAGGTGCATTCTGCAAGGCACTTGGAATCTCTTCAGTAAGCAATGCATTGATGTCATAGAGCGGTGCCGCTAATACAAGTGCCTTGATTCGATTATCAAAAGATGCCTGATGCATGACTTGATACGCACCAGAGCTGAATCCGATTGCGGCAAGACGTTCAGAATCAGTTTCAGGTCGGCTTAGTGCATAATCTACGATGAATCTGTGAAAACCAGGTTCAACCATCACCTCAGCTGGGTCCAATGTTGGTAATCCTGGATACAATACTGGTGGTGCTCTAGATCCTTCATATGCAAGTGTTATGACGTTGTATCCTCTACTTAATGCTGAAGATCCTCCCCAGAAGTACTGGTCCTCTGGATACATCTCTCCTCCATTGAGGATAATGACTGTTGGACGCTTTTTTCCACTGTCATCAGGTGACATGAAATAACCCGGCATGAGTAATTCAGCATCTCCACGAACCCAGGGGACTTGAATTGGCTCAATATGAGCTTCAAGGTAAGTAACAGCTCGATGAAAACAGGATACGAACTTATGATAGGTCTCATCTCGTAGTTCACTAGATGTGGAAATTCCAATTATTCCTATTCGATAGTATGTATACGCATGTAGGTACTGTATTGCAGCAGTTGGAAAATTTCCCTTCTCTGTTGCTTCATCAGCTCGATCTTCACATCTCTGGCCAAGAGCCAACCATTCGTCTGCCCAACTATCGGGATCATTTTCCTTGATTCTATTTGCAGCATACATAATCTCGCCGAGGGATGCACCACTATGCGAGATATTTATGGTCGCAGCCATAAGATAGAAGTCCATGTCCTTATTCTTGAAATGAAATCGATATGAGGCCCTCTTTGCAATTCTATCTTTTTCATTATTTCTTCTCGTCTTTATCACCTAATCATAGTCTTGGACAAATCTACTATTGTACAGAAGACATCTAGAATTATTGCCTTACATATAGGGTTGAATTATAAGGCAATTTCTGAACTTATCCAACATGCGAAAAGTCACAATTGAGCTGAAGACAGGCCCTCAGTTCAGAAAGGCTCAGCAAGATATCTTCGATAAGATCGAATCAATCGAGGGATTGGAACTGTTTAGATTTGATTTCAGGAGAGGGTACGCTCTGATGCTAACAGAATTCAAGATGAGGAAGGGATACTCTCTGGAAGACGCTGAAATTCCCCCTGAGGCTGAAGTTCTGACGATTCTGGAATCCAAAGATAGTGTCTTTACATGTCTACTGAAGCTGCAACCATACAGTGAGCTCGATGCGATAGTCAAGAAGTTCGATATCAATGTGGTCTGGGACACTCCACTAAAAGTAACAGAAGAGAAGCGAATCTATAGTGCTATTGCGGATCAGGAGAACATGAAAAAACTCCTCTCAGCAATCAAATTTGTAGGTGAGATTGAGCGAACAAGCTTTCACAAGCCAACCTATGGTGCACATGGCTTATTGTCCTGTCTAACAGCAAGGCAGAAAGAGGTACTCATTGTTGCAAAGAAAATGGGATACTATGAGTATCCTCGGAAGGCAAAGAGTGAGGACTTGGCACAGATACTTGGAATCAGCAAGGCCTCCACAATTGAGCATCTCCGAAAAGCAGAGGTCCGAATAATGGATCACATTTTAGCAGGGTATTAGTGACTGGGCTTTAAAGAATATAGTGGCGCCGAGGATGAGATTCGAATTCGTGCCCTATACCATCGAGATGTATAGAGTCTCACGAGCCTCGAGGGCAACGGTTCTCTCGTCTACGAGTAGTTTCGAGACCGTCTCCGTAGCCACTTGGATACCTCGGCTTCAAAGATACATGATGGTCAGTCAAGATATAATGTTAATGCTGAGTAACTACTATTTTTCGTCTATTTCTGACAATCGGTATGATAGCAATAGAAATGCCAGATAGAATAAGAAAGATAGGAATCGCCCATAAAAGATCGATATTTGGAGTCCGCACCAGAAATCCTTGTGGTATCTCACCTGTAAAATCGATTAATACAAACTCTCTATCTTGACCAGCAAGATAAGCATAAGTTCCATCATAGTATACATCATGTGGCGCAGCAATCTCATATTCTGCGATTTCAACCGGATTTTCTGGGTGAGTTACATTGAGAAGTTCTGCTCCATCCTGAAGGTCCGCCAAAACTAACAAATCACCACTAACGGATAGTCCGTAGACTTCACCTCCATCGTTGAATGAGCCTAACAACGTTGGTTGTTCTGGAGTAGAGA
>JAEORN010000067.1 GCA_016840825.1 Candidatus Thorarchaeota archaeon
CTATCTTTTTAGAGAGGTGTGCATATATCCAATTAACTCCTGCATTAAGTTTTCAATGGAGTGTCAGATCAAAGAAGGTGGTTAAATTGGATGACGTTAAGATTCAACATCTAACGAAGAATTTTGGTGAACTCATTGCTGTCAATGATATGACAATAGATATTCCTGAAGGGACCATTTTTGGATTGCTTGGGCCAAACGGAGCTGGAAAGAGTACAACCACTCGATTGTTGAGTACTCTTCTAAAACCTACGAAAGGAACAGCTATAGTTGCAGGCCATGATATTCTAAAGGAACCTGTTTCTGTTCGAGAGATAACTGGAGTCCTTCCAGAAGAATCGAATCATACATTGTATCCATCAATGACTGCATATGATAACTTGGTATATTTTGCTAAGCTATATGGAGTTCCTGAAGAGGAGCTTGAAGTAAGAGTTAAGGAACTTCTCGATTTTATGGAACTCTGGGAGCGAAAAGATGACAAAGCAGGAGAATTGAGTACAGGGAACAGACAACGATTGGCTTTATGTAGAGCGCTCCTCCATAGGCCATCAATTCTTTTGTTGGACGAGCCCACAAGCGCTTTAGACCCAATAGCGTCGAAGAGAGTTCGAGAACTCATCCTGAACCTCTCAGAACAATATAAGCAAACAGTCTTCATCAACTCACATAATCTTCCTGAAGTGCAAAGAATGTGTAATCGAATCGCAATAATAGATGAGGGAAAGATACTCTTGTATGGAAAGACAGAGGAATTGCGCTCGAAACTCCATGCCCAACAACAATACCGCTTGTTAATTGTCGGCGATGTTTCTACAGCTGAGGCAATCGTGAGATCAAAGAACTACATCAAATCATTCGAAACTCAGATAGATACGATCTTGATTGAGATAGAAAACCCAGTGGAGAATAACGTGAAACTCCTCAAAGCACTTATTGAAGGCGGAGTGAATGTCCTTGAGTATGCTGAAGAAGAAGCAACTCTAGAGGACCTTTATTTGGAGGTCATCAAGGGAGGTGCTAAGGCATGAATAAATCAATGATTGTCGCGATGTGGGATATTAAGAATGCACTCACAGTAAGGCTTGTCAAATATGGATTAGTAATGGCTGCAATTTTCGGACCAGCATTGAACATCATAATGGTCGTTGGTATTGCCCTTGTCACTCCACCAGAGGTCCTAATGGAGCTGATGGGATTTATGTTTCCAATGGTAGCATCAATGTTGGCCATTTTCGCTTTGATACCAACCACGATGATATCAGCAAATGCACTCGTAGGTGAAAGAGAACAGAATACATTGGAACCCCTACTTTGTTCACCACTAACAGACAAGCAGCTTCTTTGGGGTAAGACTCTAAGCTCAGCCATTCCAAGTCTAATCGTACTGGTAAGTAGTATCTTAATCACGATGATAGGAGTGAACGTCGGATTGCTTATACTAGGCTATCCATTGATGATGATTCCAGATATTCCAGGATTATTCCTTCTATTAACTGCTGTACCAGTAACCATCTTTGCATTAGTCGCAGTTATGATACTAATCAGTGGACGAGTTACAAGAGTCTATGAAGCCTATCAAACCACCAGTGCAGTCGTAATCGTTTTCATCATCCCAATGATGATCCCTATGTTTAGTATCGATGAAACTGGGATGACAGATCAATCATTGGTTTGGTTGACGAATATCGTGACCTTGATAATAGCAGTGGCAATTTTCGCCATAGCTTGGACACTCGCAATATCAAGATTCAATAGAGATAAGCTCGTATCTCTTGTATAGTTCAAGAAGGGACTATTCGTCCCTTCTATTCTGCTTTTTTAATCTGAAATCCTCTTTAATCCAATAGGGTATCTTTTTGCCAAATCTCGGTATATGGTTTTGAATCTGGTTAATTCTTCCTTGTGATGATCTTGAACATCTCCAATCACTTTCGCGGGTACACCCACTGCTATCTTTTCAGGAGGTACTTCAAACTTTGATCTTACAACAGCTCCTTCTCCAACAATAGACCATGATTTGACAACCGCATAATCAGAAACTATCGCACCCATCCCGATAACAGCTTCATCTTCAATCGTAGCATTATGTACAATGCATCCATGACCCAAGGTTACATTATTCCCAATAGTAGTGATTTCTCCGGGTCTCGCATGAATTATCACATTGTCTTGAATACTTGTCCCATTCCCAACAATTATCTCGCCATAATCTCCTTTCACCACAGCACCAGGGGCGACATAGCATTCTTCACCAATTCTGACTTTTCCAATTACAGCGGCAGTGTGACTGATATAGGTATTCTCGCCAATATTTGGAATACGACCTTCGAATTCATAAACAGCCATAGATATCACATAATTTGATGCTCCTAGAATCAATATTAGCATGCCCATTTGTGATAATTCCGCCTTAATCTGACATTCCCGAAATATTAAAGGCAAGTAATTGCATTAGCACATTAGGGCCATATAGACAAGAGGTGTTCCGAGTGGGACCGAATGACGCAAATCGATCTGATGATACTCCTGTTTTCCCAATACTGCGTGGGGAATCCGTAGGAGAAGCTGGTGAATTCACCGGCAAAGCAGTTATTGTCTGTGGGAAGGAGGATCTAAATCATAAGTGGATGTTGGAGGATATAGCTATCCTTCATCATGATCTTGAAAAATATTTCATGGATAATCCAGACGATTTGAATCTCATGATGAGTCAGGTTTCTGCAATTATAGCTGAATTCGGGGACTCTGTGAGTGAATTAGCTGCGGCGGCTTATCATCATATGACCATAGCAATAGTGAAAGTGACTGATGCAACTAGTGTTCTGGAAAACGATATGCACATTCGAGTGTTTGCACATGAGAATCAAGGGGATATCTTCTTCATAGACTGATACACGTCCAATCCATAACTTTCACAAGATTAATTATCTTGATTTGGCTGGCCTATTCCAGCTTCAATTCAGAAGAGGGGAAATAGTGACAGCACCAAAGCAAATCGTAATTGATTGGTCCGGAGTGCAACAGTATGATCAAAGAGTCCTATTAATCAGCATACCCCTGTTCTCTGCATATGGTCTAGTCTTAGCTATACTTTGCACTTTTGGTGCAAATATCATTACTGGGGTAATCTTTGTCGGTATACAGATTGGGATTGGACTACCAGCTTCTAGATATGCATATACATTAGGAAAATCTTCCAAGTCCAAACTAACATTGAAAGATCCTTCTCAGCTTGGTACTGAGTGGAAATTGATTAGGAAAGAAACCCATAACTCAGACATTAAACGAATTTTTGAGAATTTCCATAAATCAATCAAAGAGGCTGATAAGAAATCAGTAGATGACTTGAATGACTTAGCTTGGTTCTTCGTAACTGTTTGGGCGGTAGTCAGTGGTTTGGTATTCCTATCATTCGAGTTTCTATTCCCAATATGCGTTACATCATCAGGCACTTTGGCAGTTATTTGCTTCCTGACATATTACAATGGACATCAAGGTATTGTGAATGGTTACTTTGAGGATGATATTGCACATCTTGAATATTATGTACAGTCTAGACTATCTAAGATAGGAAAACTGGATAGCAACACCGTACAAATGGTCATTTGGAAAGTAAAGAGTAAGAAGATGGTTCTACATGATTTTGTAGTTTCAATATATGATCAGAACAACATCTCCCTGCAATATTATTTGGGAATACCGTCCCAAGAAAAAGAGAGATTTCTGATATCTGCAGATAAAGCAGTAATTGAAAATATCATATTCAGGATTGATGATGAAAAGTTCAAAGAGTGGGATGTTTCCCAGAATGCTGAAACTGAAATTTGTATATCTAGCAGGAGCAGCAATCTTAGTTTGGTAAAGAAAGGAAGTTTTATCCAATCTCCTGATGAACCAATATATGTAGTCAAGTCCGCGTCTGCACTTCTTCAAATCATTAATGCATGTCAAAAACGATAATCCAAGAACGATAGCCATAAGAGGTTCTAGAAGTAGGAAGTCATACGGTAGACATCACGCATCCCATAAGATTGTTCGAAAGTGATCGTAGAATGAAAGTCAAACTCAAAATTGAATCAAAATGGCTTGAAATAGAAAGAAAAAGCATGATTAAAATGAGAAAGGACTATGAACAATGGGAATCAGAAACATTGAGAAAAGCGAAAGAAGCTGAGGACCTCAGATCATTGCGAGACGTATTCTACGAACTTGGAGATAGATGGGAATGGAATCAAACCACGGGAACATGGCTAGCTGATGGTCACCCACTTGATACAATCGGGTTCATTTTGAAAATGCCAGGATTCTCTCCTAAGAAAGTGAGATATGTCCTCTATGGTATAATGGCATATAGTAAGGGATTCACAAATCAATTCGATCATCTAGGAGACAAAGAGAGAATTATCATTGAACGGGACTCCGAAACTAGAAGAATGCTATCCTGGTCAACGACAGGACATGGCGCTATGGACTTGTTGCCTACAGAACTAACAATGTTTGACTCTGTTGAAGAGGTTCTAAAACACTGCTACCTCATTGCTCAACCAGGAGATCACGCCATGCGGCTCGAGATTCCAAGGGAACATCGGCATCCACTAGATATGAATCAACGTCTGTGGGAATTGGCGACAGGAGGATTATCCTACAACACGGACGAGATTGTTGTATTGACTACAGAGGACATAGAGGAAACTCTGGAATTTAAATTCAATAGATATGCCAATGCAGTCATTGAACTGGAAAAGAAATGGAACGAGCTGCAGATGGGATCGATATCGAAGGCGAAAGAAGCTGTTCTAGATAAAATCCCAGACCATTTAGAACGGAAAACAAAGCAAATCCTACGCCATGTTGAAGGATTGTTACATATCCTTTGGTTTGTCCCACCTGTCTATGGCTTGGAACCCACAAAGAGAATCTACTCTGAGTTCTGCTCCGAACCTACACCAACCCAAGCAGAGCAAGCACTTCTGCCATACTTGGGAGAGCTTGTTTATGCATTGACGGATATCATAGAGAAAGCCAAGTACATCAAGTGGAAAAGTGTGATGGACAAAGAAGCCTATGGCGAGAGTGATGTATTCCAAGGTCTAGAGGTTTCTAGTGTTGTCAAGGAAGCTTTTGCAGTAGCGCTTCAAGATTTGCTACAAGAGCATACATTAGCATACATTGGATATCCAGAACGCGGTACTATGAAGAGCAAGACATTACGAATCCTATTGGGTTTTGGTATGCTTCCACTCAGGCTACTCTCATCGTTCTTCAATTCAATCAAAGCTAGAGTCCCATTCCTCAGAAAGGTCGACATACCAAATCCAGAAAGTCAAATCTCAGATGACCTTATGGAAGATGCATCTCGTGATTGAATCCATCCAATAAGATCAGTAGGATTCTCAAGCACAATGCAGCCATCTGGTGCAATATTAGCTTCATCAGGATTCGCCCATGTCAATAGTACAGGAGTCATCTCACATCTAATGGCAGCTTCAACATCTGCTTTCACATAGTTGCCGACAAAAAGGCAGGTACGAGGATTCACACGAAGATCCTTTGCCGCCTCTAATAGTGTGTATGGACTTGGTTTTGCATATCCTGGTACTCCAGACCATTGAATAGTCTTGAACAACTCACTCAGATTATTACGTACAATCAATCCTCTTGGATCATCATGTCTTCTAGTACAAATCCCTAGAGGATATCCCATCGAGTTCAACGAATTTAGGCACTTTATAGCATCATCAGTGAAGTATTCCCAATCGCTATCGCGTGTCGCGATTTTGAAGTCGGTCTCGAACCTCAGGATAGTATCGTCGGATATCGTTTCAAATCCAAGTTCTTCAAGGAACATCCTATCAAATGGTAGCCAATCCCCTACTAGCCCACCCCATGTGGGTTCAACATTGTTTTCGATTAGAATTCTATTCATCACGGTATCAGATTTCTCAAGAGCTCTCTTCATATCTTCTTCAGAGTGTGAACTGATGTCATATCCATTCTCTTCGATAATCATTCGTACCAGTTCGAAGATGGAGGTCTTAGTTGCAGTTAACGTGTCAGCAAGGTCAAATAGTATGGCACGAATTACCAAAGAAGATTACTCCAGAATTTAGAATTATTCAGATACGATACCTTCAAGAATGTTTACCATGCGGTGATAATACAAGGTAGTGCTTATCCATGAAGAAAGTTGCTATCATAGGCAATGGAGTTTCAGCTGTAACAGCTGTCAGGGACCTCAGAAATGCGGATTCAGAACTCATAATTGATGTTTTTGCTGAAGAAGAATACGCATACTACCCTAAACCTCGACTCATAGATTTCATTCGAGGAGATATTGAAAAGAAAGAGGTAATCCAATACGATTCCTCATGGTATGAAAAGCAGAATGTTAACCTTCGATTGTCAGAACCAGCAGTCGATATAGAACCGAAATCAGGGAGTGTTCTAACAAAGAACGGTACATATTTTGGATATGATTCTATTTTCCTTGCTGTTGGAAGCAATCCATTTGTTCCACCCTTTCATGGAAAAGAGAAAGGAAATGTCTATACTCTTAGATCTATTTCAGATGCGTTTGATATAAAGGAAGCAACAAAGGGATCAGGTAGAGAGATAATCATCGGTGGAGGAATTCTTGGTATCGAGCTCGCAGCTGCAATCAGACACTCAGGCGGAGAACCGATCGTCATCTCAAATATCGGCACCCTATTACCAGCACAACTAGACCATGGAGCAAGTCAGATCTTGATGGAAAGACTGCAGAAAATGGGTATCTCAGTTTTGCTTGGTTTCAGTACCACACAAATAATTGGACATGAAGTGACAACAGGAGTGATGTCCTCAGATGGAGACAAAGTAAAGGGTGACCTTGTGGTTATCGCTACAGGTATTCGTCCAAATACCTCCATTGCAACAAATGCAGGAATAGAAATCGGGAAGGGTAGGGGAATTTTAGTGAATGAGTACATGCAAACTTCGGAACCAAACGTATTTGCAGCAGGTGACTGTACTGAATGGAAGGGAATCTGTTGGGGGATAATACCTGTCGCTATCGATACCGCCAAGGTTGCGGCTAGCAACATGATAGAACTTGGAAGTGCAAAATATGAAGGGACAACACCTAGTAATACGTTGCAGGTAGCTGGGATCGATTTGACATCAATCGGTCAGTTCAACCCGCAATCAACAGAGTACGAATCAATTGTAATGTCCGATTCCGAAGAAGGTACATACTACAAAGCAGTAATGAAGGACCACGTGGTCGTTGGTGGTATTGCTCTTGGAAATCGAAAAGTTGCGATGAAGCTAAGAAAGCTGATTCGCGAGGGGACTGATGTATCAGATCAGAGAAAAGAAATCTTTGAAGTCTAATCGATTGCTTCGACGATTGGCTGACGCCCCTTTCCTTGAGGTGTTAAAGAGATTATTCGATCAGCAGATTCTCTCAATTCTTCCATATGCGTCACAACTAGTACCTGATCAACTGAATCTAAACCGCCTATGGCAATTGGTAGCCACATTCTTCGTTGTGTGTCAAGACCAGCACCAGGCTCGTCTAGTATTATCAATCCGGGAGGGGGTCCAGTGCTCGAGTGCTTTTGTAAGGCAGTATTGACCGCAACGCGTAATGCAAAATTGACACAAACATCTTCCCCGCCAGAGGCTGCACTCAAACTGATTCTATTACCTCTTAGGTCATATAATGCGACCTCATAGTCATCATCAATAATTAAATCACTGTATCTATCCCCAAATATACTTCGAAAAATCTCCCTAGCCTCAGTTCTAATATGAGGTTTTAACTGGCTTTCTGCTATACCTGGGATGACTTCCAAGAGTTGCTTTAGATATTGTGCAGTTTCTGATTCTTCCTTAATCTCTTCAAACTCCTCATTCATTTCAGGTGAATTGAGATGTTCTATGACTTCAGATAGAGAATCATTCACCTTTTCAATGATCGAACGCACTTGTGAAATATCTTCATTGATTCCCAGAGTGTCCTCGAGTTTTTGAAGTGACTCGAGAGAAGATGCAAGCTCGTCACTTGTAGGTAGATGCTCCTGTATTGTTTGCAGTTTGCTAATCGTTTCTGTTACTGAGGAAATTTGTTTCTTCAAATCGCGAATTCTCTTCTGAACTCGCTCACCAGTCTTGTCATAGATACCAAGACCCATCATACTGTAGAGATCACTCTTTCTTCCTTTTGGAGGAAGTCTTGATAATCTATCAATCTCTCCTTGTCTAACATAAGTCAAAGTTGAGAATGCATGACGGTCCATACCCACTAAACGCACAATTTCATCATCGACACCTGTTGGACCTGTGACAATTGGATCACGATTTTTATCATCATAGAGATCCGCATTCGTCTTTCCAGGATGAATGGATCTAACAACCTTGTAGATTCGTCGATTGATAGGGGCTCGAAACTCTAATTCAACAATAGCGCGTTTTCTACTGTGTCTGATGAAGTCTTCAAATTGAGGTACTTTCTTTTCCTTTCGTGTTACATACCGAAAAAGAGCGAACTCAATTGCTTCAAGGATAGTAGTCTTTCCAGAACCATTTGGACCGACGATAGCTGTTATACCTGGATGAAATTGAAGATTCAAATCACTAAATACTTTGAAGTCGATTAGCTTCAGTGATGATAGCACTTCTAGGAACCTCCCTTGATTTTTCGAAGTTCTTGGAGTATTTGCTCAGTATCAGGTGTGTTTGATTGGTCCATATACTCTTCAAGTGCGCGCTCAACGTTCAAAGGCTCAGTTAGTGTTACCTCAGGAGGTCCTATGACCTGCCAATTAGGTTCTATGTGTAAGAACAATGGTTTTAGTGTATTTTCTCCGAAGGTGATGAGATCTCCACGATCAATACCATTTTCAGTCTCTGGTGTAACTAATCCATTGACATTCATGATGATAATTGGTTTTCCCCTTTTCTTTGGTGATAGTTTTGATAGCCAATCTTTTATCGCTTCATTTGCATCGGAGGGGCCCATCCCGGATATGTCTAAGCCTGGATGAAACTTGAACTCACGCACATCGTTGAGGGTTTCAGTTTGAAATTCTGCACCTGTACTATCTATATCGATGACTATTAGCTTGCTTTTTCCATTCATCTCTTTCTTCCAATCAACGATACATGTTGATCCGGGACACCCAATTGAGGCATCTTCATCGAGACGAAAATTATGAGAGTGCCCATATCCAACGTAATCATAATGCGATGGTATCTCATCATGGTCGATAGGGATATGGTGTGAGAACATGACAGAGATTTCTGATGAAGGAGAAAAATCACTTAGGTACCTTCGAAATGCTCTTGGGCGTGTCCAAGATATTAGTTGGATATCAATCCGTTTACCATCAACTTCATAATTAATAACCACATGGTCATTCGCACCAGTAGAAACCAATATTCCTGCATTTTCTAGAATCCAAATTGGACTATGTAGATATCGATATCCATAGGGAACATCATGATTTCCATGAAGAACAATTACTTTTGGATCAGATATTTTCCTAAAGAGATTCACAACAAAATTGGTGTCGTCAGGATGAGGAGTGGGGTTGTGAAATAGATCTCCAGAATGTACCAAGATATCGGGAGAATGTCGAAGAGCCATATCTACAGCTTTCTTCAAGCATATGCGAGCATCTTCTCGACGTTCTATTAATTGGAAAAGAGAGGAACCAAGGTGTGAATCTGAGATATGCGCGATTCGAACCATCTTTTCCCACTACCTCCGCATGATATTGCATCAGTTATTTGAAATCTGTAACATTCTCTAAATGGCAGATGCTCTATTTGAATTGTATCATCTCAAAAACACAGCCATGTCGTATCCTTTAATAGTAAAAAAAAGTCTCGTTTGACGAATTGTGTTAAGGTGTGGGTGTATACAACTTATCACAACAGGAGAAATACACAATGGATTTGAAGGGAACAAAAACCGAAAAGAATCTCTTAACCTCTTTTGCCGGTGAGTCTCAAGCAAGAAATAGATATACTATGGCTGCAAAGACTGCCAAAAGTGAGGGTTATCAACACATAGCAGCTATTTTCTTAGAAACTGCGAATCATGAGTTGGAGCATGCAAAGAGGTTCTTCAACTACCTTAAGGAAGGTGGAGCGACTGAAGCGCTTAAGGTTGAGTGGGATTTTCCAACCTCAGGAGCATACGAAAGTACAGAGGAAATTCTCAGACACGCTGCTGCTGGCGAGAAATTTGAATTCACTGAAATGTACCCAGGATATGCAAAGATTGCGGAAGAAGAAGGATTCCCGAAAATTGCGCATCAGTGGAAAATGATAGCTCACGCAGAGTCTTGGCATCACGAACGATACCTTGCTCTTGCTGACGCAATTGCAGATGGTACGATCTTCAAGAAGACTGAGAAAGCTAAGTGGCGCTGTGATAATTGTGGATATATCCATGAAGGTGAGCATCCACCTGAGAAGTGCCCGGCATGTCAGCATGATAAAGGCTACTTCATGCTTCACTTCAGAGAATATTAGATATAGTATAGAATAACCTTGGTTCTGGATTGAACCAAGGTCCTAACTATTTTTTACGGAATAAGAATAAGTACGGAGCAGTAGGCAAAACAGCATTCTCGGAAGGGGGTGTTTGTGTTGAGTTATGGGGTTATTAGAAATAATGCACTGCTTTGCCTCTGTCCATGGAAGTGCTAAACATTACTGGGATAAAGAGATGAGTATTACTAGGTAGGAACTGATTTTATGACATCGACAAAAGTCGATAGAACACACAAGAAAAGGAAACCTCTAAATGTAGGAAAAAACGGAATTCAGAAGTTATTGGTGAAATGCTATGACTGAACAACCGCTACTGGACCTAATGAAAGAAAGAATAGCTATCGGTCTTGAAAGAGAGAAAACTAAGGAAGCCATTGAAGGCTGGGAAAGAACAGCTTTATTGATGCTAAAAGACGGCCCGGAATATCACTTCATTGTGAAAGACAACAATATCACAGTTCATGAAGGAACTATTGACAATCCTGACATGAAGATAGAAAGCGATGAAGATACTGTGAGGAAATTGTTCCTTGAGGAGATGAGCGCAGCATCGGCACTATTGAAAAGAAAACTCAAAGTCAAAGGCTCTGCCAGTGACCTGATGAAAATACGCCATATTTTCTAGTCATAGTGACCGGGAGGACATTGAGTGGATAAATCGATTATCAAAAAACTTGCAGAAATAGTTGGATCTGAATATGTATCCACTCGTCAGGATGTGCTTCTGACATACTCAGCTTCTGCATCAACTGGCTATGATAGAGTATTTCCTGCAGTGGTTGTAAGACCATCCAATACACAAGAGGTCAGTGCTATTCTCAAGATAGCCAATGGATTCAAGATACCTGTCACTCCAAGATCTGGAGGATCTTCTCTCCAGGGAGAGGTTATCCCAAAAGAAGGAGGAATCGTGATTGATATGCTTAGGTTCACAGAAATCACACTCTTTGAGGACCTTAGATCTGTACGGGTTGGGGCAGGTGTTACTTTTGGAGCGTTGGATAAATTTCTTGATGCTAAGGATCTATGGATTCCAATCTATCCTGATTCCTCACTGGTATGTACCGTTGCTGGAAATGTTTCAGTGAATGGAGCTGGTCCAGGATCTGGAGTTCATGGTTGCATGGGAGACCTTGTTCTTGGATTAGAAGTAGTTCTTCCTACAGGTGAGGTCATTCAAACAGGGTCAGAAGCCAATCCAAATGCGCAGGGGCCATTCCTACGCTATGCATTCGGACCTGATCTATCAGGTCTATTCATCGGTTCTTTGGGGAGTCTTGGAATCATAACTACTGTTTCTATCAAGACCTTCAAGAAAATGCATCATTTCCACCATGAAACTTACGGATTCATAGATGCCACAAGCGCTGAGAAGTTTCTACTTGAAACTAGACACAATGACATCAACTTTGTCATGGCAGCAATCTATGAAGGTCGAATCCTTGAGTTCTTTCTAGATATGCTTGGAGAGGAATACGGTGTGCCTGAAACTAGTTGGTCACCATTTACCGTTTCAGCAACAATAGGTAGAGTAAGGAATGACCAACTACAATCGGATGTGGACCTTGCAAGGCACATCTGTTTCAATCTAGGTGGACGAGTAATTGGTGTAGGGGAATTGCCACGGGGTGAATGGGAGGATAGAATGTGGACATTCGCACGTTCATCTTATGTTCATGGTTGGTGGTGGATGATGTTATATCATCATCAAACACCATCAAACTGGCATCGCTCAATTGAAGAGATTTGGTCAGTGATGGATAAGTATGGTATTCTGGGACATACTGCAGGATTCCTAACTGGACACTCAAGCTACAACTACTATCCACAATTATATTTCGACCCTGTTGATGAAGAGGAAGAACAACGTGTAAGAGAGGCTCATAAGGAACTCTCCCAGCGTCTCTTCAGGACAGGAGCTGTTCCTTTCAAGCTTGCACCATATTGGGTACAGGGTGTGAGTGAGATGGAACGATACTTGGAATTCGTTAAGGTGCTAAAGAAAACTGTCGATCCGAAGAATATAATGAACCCAGGAGTTCTTGGAGGGATATAGGAGGTGGAAACATGAACTCTGAGGTTGTAGCCAGACTTATTGAAATCAGTGGAGAGGAATATGTATCTACAAGAGACGATGTTCTACTCACTTATTCTTCATCAGCATCAATGGCAAAGAAGCCAGTGAAACCAGGAGTTGTTGTGAGACCTAAGAATGTCCAAGAGATAAAAGAGATCTTGAGAATCGCTAACGAATACAAAATTGATGTGACAGTACGTTCTGGTGGGACAAGTCTCCAAGGTGAAGTAATTCCACATCCTAATGGATTAGTTATCGAGATGATGAGATTCGAAGATATTACACTGTTTGAAGACCTACATAGCGTACGAGTTGGTGCGGGAGTCACGTACGGAGAATTGGACAAATTCCTCGAAAGGCATGGTCTATGGATCCCAGTTACACCAGAATCTGCACTTGGATGCACTGTTGTAGGGAACACAGCTGTGAATGGTGCAGGACCAGGTTCAAGTCTCTATGGATGTACTGGAGACCTCATTTTGGGTCTCGAGGTAGTACTGCCAAATTCAGAAGTAATTCAAACAGGAACAGAAGCAAGTCCTTACACACCAGGACCATTTCTTCGTTATGCATTTGGTACAGATATTACAGGTCTATTCATCGGTTCACTTGGAGCTTTAGGTATCATTACCAGCGTTTCTCTCAAGGTTTTCAAACGGATGGAGTATTTCCACTACAATACCTATGGATTTTCTTCACACAAGGATGCAGAGAGGTTCCTTATAGAATTAAGAAACTGGGATGTGAATGCTCTCTTTGCCTCAATCTACGAAGGCCCTGTCCTTGAACTCTTCATGGAGATGCTCGGGGATGAATACGGAATTCCTCCGATGGAGTGGCCATATAGGACTGTATCAATGACTATAGGCAGAACACGTGAGGATATGATGCTTAGCGATGCAGCCAAAGCTGAAGAGCTATGCGAAGAGATGGGAGGAAATGTACTTGGAATAAAAGAGCTTCCCAGAGGAGAATGGGATGGTAGACTGTGGACTTTCGTTCGTGCCTGCTATGCACATGGTTGGCATTGGCGAACACTCTATCATCATCAAACGCCAATGAACTCACATAGGTCAGTGGAGGAGATATCAAAAGTGATGGACAAGTATGGATTCCTTGGACACACCGCGGGTTTCCTTACAGATCACGCCTCTACGAATATGTATCCTCATCTATATTTTGATCCTATCGATCCTGAGGATGAACAAAAGATAGTTGATGCTCATGATGAGCTCGCAGTGACTCTATACAGGACAGGTGCAGTCCCATTTAAGCTCGCACCGTTCTGGAAGGGTAAAATGCAGGGAACTGAAACATACATGGAATTTCTTGAAAGACTGAAGAATGCCATCGATCCGAATGGAATTATGAATAAAGGAGTGCTCGGAGGAATCTAAGATGACGGATATAGATCTTGACGATTTGCGTGAAGAGCTGCTTCAATGCAGGCGATGTGGTATTTGTAGAAACGCTGTCTACGAAGCAAAAGGGTTTGATGGAATCTGCCCGATTTGGAGGAACACTTCAGGTTTCGAAACGAGCTTCATGCGAGGAAAGATACAGGTCGCGCTTGCGTTACTTGATGGCCAACTCGAGAGGACAGCAGAGAATGCAGAATCTCTCTTTCAATGTGCCCTTTGCGGAAACTGCACGCAGATCTGTGGTGCGGAGTTTCATCCAGCCCATGTCATGGAGATTGTACGAGATGTTTTGAATGACCTACCAAATGAATCTCGCGACAAGATAGCAGAGAGTATTGGTGAATATGATAATCCTTACAATGAGAAACAAGAGTCACGAAGAGAGTGGCTGCAGGAGTTAGGTTTGGAGGTACCTACCTCTGGAGAAGTTCTCTATTTTGTGGGTTGTACTGCGGCATTTCGTATCCCTAAAATTGCCAAGAGTACAGCGTACATTCTTGATGCTGCAAAGACAGGTTTTGCTGTCATGGAAGACGAACCCTGCTGTGGCTCAGTAATGATGCGGACAGGTCGAATGGAAGATGCCAAAGCAAATGCAGTGAAAGTTGCTGAAGCAATCAAGGCCACAGGAGCAAAGAAAGTCATCGTATCATGTTCAGGATGTCTGAAAACTCTGAGGAAGGACTATCCTGAGAAGTTTGGAATAGAAATGCCAGAGATACTTCACATAGTAGAATATGCCAAAGAGCTGATTCAAGATGGAAGAATCAAACCGAAGAAGATTGAGCCAATGAAGGTGACATACCACGATCCATGTCATCTAGGTAGAGAGATGGAGATCTACGAAGAGCCAAGGCAACTAATTATGGCAATTCCAGGAGTAGAGTTCGTTGAAATGAATCCAAACAGAAACGCAGCTCTCTGTTGTGGGGCAGGAGGAGGTCTCCGTTCATACGACCCGAACCTCTCAAAAAGGATTGCAGCAGATAGAGTGAATGCAGCAGTTGATACTGGTGCATCAGTGGTGGTTTCTGCATGTCCATTCTGTGAATCGAATCTTGTAGCAGGTATTGAGTTGTCGGGTAAGAAGATTGAAGTTGTCGATGTGGTTGACTTGCTACATAGATCAATACTTTAGCTAGTTCCCTTTATACCCAACAACCTAATCTCATATACAACATCCATACAAAGAGACTGAAACAAGTCTTGAGCCTAGACTCACACGGATATTATGCAGCAGTGTGAGCTTGAGCCTTATGTAGTTCAAGGGACATGTTGTTGGAAATGGGGATAACCTCGAAATGCTCATCGCTTTCTTCAAGAGTTGCGAATCTACCGATACTCAAGCGTAGATGTTGCTGAAAGAGATTAGTGTAGCCATTAGTCAATTTGTAGTGTTTTCCAGTTTCAATTCGTTCTATTAGCTCGTCCCACACTGGAATCACAATTATGCCTGTATTATCACCAACGATTATATCAGACAATCTATGTACTGAACCATCGTATCTGGATATCACTTCACGAACCTCTCCAATCTCAAGAACTTTGAAAACTATATTCAGATGCTTCATCTGAGGTTTTAGTTCACAAATAGTAACTTGGACCATTTTTGGTTCAAGAGTCATATCAATCAAATCCTTGCGAAATATATTGCACTTATTTCCAGAATCGTGAGAGAATTCAGATACTTGATCCAACTATAATTCGATTCAGATTCTTGTGTCAAGTCTGAACTTATTCCTCTTTTAACTCATATTATCAGAGAAATAGAAGAAAAAGTGGACGAAGGCTAATACAACCTTTTTTCGCCAGGAACGGCATCAAGGTCCACCCCATTTTTGATGAACATAATCGCTCTCGTCTTTCAAGCAAAGTCTCCCTCTGAACATCATGTGAGGCTGAAATCTTCAAATTTTGAACATTTCATCAAACTTCCGCATGAAGACACGTCATCCTTTTTTTAGGATTCCGTATTTTTGAGCTCCAGTATTAACCTTACGTCCGCATACCATTCGCAGCATACCCAATTAAGTCTACTTGTCAGAATTAACAATATTTTATATTACTATTCAACTATTCTATGGTCATAAAACTTTAAAGGAAGTCGAATCTATTTTGCATATTCGGGATAATAAAGAGGCGAAAATAATGGATGGAATAAAGGTAGCACTTGTAGGCATTGGAAATGTCGCAAGTGCATTTGTTCAAGGCCTTGAATACTATAAGAATGTCAAGAATAATGACGACAGTCTTGTCGGCTTAGGATATTCTGATTTCGCAGGTTTTCATGTAAGTGATATCAAAGTTGTAGCAGCCTTCGATGTTGTGGATAGCAAAGTTGGAGCTGATCTTGCTGAAGCTATCTTCGCAAGTCCTAATAATGTGATGAGATTTGCTCAAGTACCAAGTACAGGAATTAAGGTGCAGAAAGGGCAGCTATTAGATGGTGTAGACGATATGCTTCGGGCTCTAGTGAACGTATCAGACAAGCCTGAAACGGATGTTGTAAAAGCTCTGAAGGAATCAGGAGCAGAAATTGTTGTCAATCTCCTACCTGGTTCAGCTGAAAAAGCAACTCGATATTATGCGCAAGCTTCACTCGACGCAGGATGCGCGTTCATCAATGGGACTCCTATCCCTATCGCCTCCGATGCTGAATGGAGCAAGAAATTCGAAGAGAAGGGTCTGCCATTAGTGGGAGATGACCTTCAGGATCAACTGGGTTCAACTGTATTGCATAGGAGCATACTACAGCTACTTGTTTCCCGAGGTGTACGAGTTGATAAAAGCTACCAACTTGATGTAGGAGGTGGCGCTGAGTCGCTCGATTCACATTATAGAGGAAGGATGAGGAAGAGAGGAGTGAAGAGTGCAGCAATAAGCCAAGACCTTCCATATGATGCACCCCTAGTTGCAGGTTCTTCAGACTATGTCAGTTTCATGGACAACGGGAGAGACTCGTATTTCTATATTCACGGCCGGCAGTTTGGAGGTGCTCCAATAAAGATTGACATCAGAATGGAAGTGACTGATGGTCCAAATGCAGGTCCAATTCTTCTTGATGCTATTCGAGGTACGAAATTGGCCTTGCGTAGAGGTATTAGCGGCTCATTGGAATCAATCTCAGCATATGGCTTTAAGATGCCACCAACTCCCACTACAATGTACAGGGCAGAAAGGTGGGTCGAGGAGTTTCTGTTGGGAAAACGTCGACTCTAATTAAGAATACATATGTGAATACTCATCAATGAGTTTCTTAAGAGCGGAGAGATCGCTTACCACTTGGAATTCGGTCTCTTCAGCTAATTCTGTTAGAGTTTCATTAAATGCGATGACATTCTCGAACTCTTTTCTATGCTCTTCTTTCTTGGCCTTACTCTTGGCTTTTGGGTCATAGACGACTATCAAGCTTTGAGGCTCAAAATTAATCACCAAACTTCGATCGAGATACATCACTTTCCTGCATTTGGGACATTGAACTCTATTGGCTTTGCCAGATTTTAGATTCCTTATGAGCTCTTTATCCTCTGACAAATCAATATGATCTATAGCCTCAACCTCGTAGATATTCTTGCACTTTTCACACTTGACTTCAATTGTACTGGTTCCAGGCATATTGATCACCAACATATAAACAGCGCTAGATATGACACTTAAGACTTGCGAACCGAGTCTTTTCCATTCTAATTCAGAACACTTTGTGAATACTATAGACCAGATCTTGTAGTTAATTCAGATCTATCTGATTCTCGAGTGAAAAGATAGATTGTGATAAGAAGTGTAAGTGCTATTGATCCGATAATCAATGGAACCGATTCGAATAGATCACTAAAAGCTCCGCCAATAAATGCTCCAGCAATCGTGACTAATACTTTTCCAAAGAAATATGCTGAGAATGCCTTAACAACATTATATTTCGTAAATGCTACGTAGACTATTATTGGGTCATCGGGAAATGGCGAACCTGCAGAGAAGAACATTGCCAGAGGACCCCATTTCTCAACACGTCGGTGTTCACGATCAAGTTTTGCTATATTCTCATCTGACAGAATTAATCGGGAGCTGCGCACAAGATAATAATGCACAATTTTAGCCGAGGTTGCTGCAAGCGCGACGATTATACCAATCTCAACAAAATTCATGAAAGGCAGAAGCAGCTGTGCGATTCCTGCGAGGACCATATTTGAAGGACCAAAAGGGAGCATGTTGATGATAAAGCAAGCTATGAACAGACCAATATATCCTTGAATTATTAGATCGGTTAGGAATTGTGCTATATCTTGCATTGGGGATAACTCCCAAGTTGGAGCTTGTTCTCTACGAATGATCGTTCTCTTTAGGAATCTAAGTAACGACTTTTTCAACTATTACTTTCTTAACACCATCCAAATCGGATAATGATGAGGAGAGCTCGTCTAGGGGAGTATTCAATTGACTAGGATTGAAATAACATTCATAGAAGCATCGGGTGCCTCTAAGACAAACTCCAGTTGAGAAGAGTAAATCGACAAGTCCACACTTTTTGAATATCTGAGAAAGCTTGGTCAAGAAATCATTTGTTAATTTTCCAATTTCCAGGCTGAGATAGGTAACATCATCATTATCAAGTGGAAAGATCTTAATGAGTCGATCTTTGTGAACTAGTACCATTAAACCTTGATTTGTCCCCATTGCTTCTTTGAAGGACTTTGGGAATGATACTGATTCACTATCATCAAATACTAAAACGCGTCCAGCAGTGGCCCCATCGTAATCATCATTTCCAGACATTGGATCACCCTAGCTTAGATATCCCCATGGGTTATTTACAAATCCCATTGTTTTACCTCATGTTGTTTGTAGAATATAAATAAACCTCTCTCGTTTGAACCCATATGGAATAAATGGAGTTCGCTGGAAAAGTGTGCCCTTTTTGAATTGATAAACAGACAAGATACCGTGATAGATGTGTCATCAAGTGAGAGGAGTCCGAACAAAATATATCGGTCAGTATCGGACCTGAGAATTCAATTCATCTGTGAATATAGGTTTCACCTTCAGAGAGCCCATAAGATGGAACCAACAAAATGGGCGGATACTGGAGCTGAACTTCACCATCAAGCAAGTTCAGAACTGCCGATGGAGGAAAAAGGGAATCCATCTTTTGGAGTCGTTCTTCTTGTAATTGCTCTAATTTCTGCAGTCATTTGGATATTTTGGTGATAATAATGGATCCAACTCTTAGCTCTCTTGTCTTTATTGTATTTATAGTCGCTATTTTGTTCCTTCTCTTCAGTGGCAATGGAAACATTGCGATTGGTTCTTGGAGCTTGCACACTTCTGTTGAACTCAGTGAGTATGATCTGGGAACATTTCTCAAAAGGAATGGCAAAGGTTTGAGTTCGAGGAAGAAGTACATCTTCTCTGAGGAGTCCTTGGTGTCGATGACATATAGGTATAATGGACGCTTTGATAGCGTTATCGTCCGGTGGACTAATGGTCCGATATTGGATTCTGTTATTGAAAGGAAATTTCCCGCCAGACATCTACCCACCAAGGCCATTGATGCAGATGTATTTCAGGGATCACTCTACGCACTCGCACTTAAGGAAAAGGGGCTCTCAGTCGAATCAACTCGGATCTTAAACACATACTGCCTTCAAGATGATGCAAAAAGGTGTTTAGAAAAGAACAGAGGATTGAATTGTCTGAAATGTCGTAAAGGAGTTACTTTCAAGAAAAAATTCAATGAAGCTAGAACCATCAAATCAATTCAAAGATTGGATGAGATTTGGTATAGAGGACGAAAACCCAATCCAAAATCCGAAAAGAACGAATGCAGAATCTGTCCATTCAGTGATAACGGACTTTGCAATTACTCCAACGTATAGCAAAAGAGTAATCTTGCTTCACGACATGGCGATATCTATGGAAGAGCTACGTGATTTTGAGGCACAAGTACGAATCGCCAAGAGAGAGCTAAAAGAAGTGTACTATACAACTCGTAATGAGGATACCAAGTCCGATGCAAAATCACTTGTAGCTACTCTTATTCTGATTCAGAAATCAATTGAAAGGATCATCGAGCTAAGAAGAACTACCAAGGAAGCTGGTATCGTTCTAGCTGATAGAAAAGCAAAGATGAACCTAAGAAAATGGTCAACAGGTCTCACAAGGAGAGTAAAGGAATTCAAGAATAAGAGAGGTAAGTTGCGTCAAGAACATTTAGAGAGATATAAGGACGTCGTCAGCAAATACATTGATGAGATAGCATCTGCCCTGAATGATTGGATTATTGATATCGAAACCATGGCAGACCTTCCAAAACCACCAGACTAAGATGTCTAATAGCGTAATCGAGCAGCTATCCCACCGAATGACTTGAGCTGTGCTCCCGACTCGGTTTGAGTTGAGAAGACCATTAACTCAGTACCGAAATTCATGATTTCATCATACAGGTCGTCAATTAAATCAGTTTGATCTTCCGTTATCATGAGAATATCGATTCGTCCCAGTTTCAGAGCTTCCAGAACTTCCCTTTTTCCATAGGCCACAGTATTGAAACCCTTCATTAGGTCATGCATAAAGTTCTCCCATGCTTGACGCTCAGCGTATATCTCAGTTTCTTTCATAACTCGTGATGCTTCTTTCACTGCTTGATAAAGCCCTGTTTCATCAATCAAGCTAACCGGAATGATGGCGTCTGCAACTTTTTCACGAATCCGATAATCGAGGTCACTTTTCTCAAGAAACTCTTGGCAACGTATCGTATTTCCTCCAAGGACAATAGCATCGACATTATCAAGATGCTCTAGAAGAAGCTCTTGTAACTTCATTGCGACGTATTTGAAGAACTCCTGCATCTTCTCTTCTCGAATTCGAAGATATCGTTTGGCACTCTGTCCACCAGCACGAGTCTTCCCGATAATGTAGAAATCCTCATCTAATACCATTTCAAGATGCTTTCCTCGCAGATAGCCAACGGTAACCTTTCCACCCTCTATCAATACTATAACAACCAGACTCTTTGGCAGAGTCATGTTTTCAAGTTCTTCAGTCATGAATTCTCTTCCACATAGATAGATGAATTGTGAAATAGGAGCTGGAGGGATGATTATTTCACGAATATCATTTGTAGTTCCGCCCTCTTCTTCAATTCCAAAGAAGAATGCAATACCATTCTCAGGTAATTCATTAATCAATGTCAATTCATTTAGAATTGCTGCAAGATTGTCTTGTACGTTCTTACGATTGGTCTTACTCTTTATGTTATCAGCACCTGCAAGCTCTGTTCTCACGAAGCTCGTAACTTCAGTTAGATTCTTTGAAGGCGGTATATATAGAGTTGTAAAAGAGCTGTGTCTGCCTTTGTACTCTTTTAGCTGTTGTACCTTTTTCTTCAGCCTTTGTCGTTCAGCAGACATATTTGTTCACCTGAGTTAGCATGATATAACGGATGTCACCAAAAACAAGGGGTTGTTTGGCAACTGCCTTAAATGCTCAGCTTAATTGAGCGTATTTGAACATTGTGTCATACACATATCTATGACTATGTGATGAAGGGCAACCTTAAAATGCAAGATGAATGTAAACGAAATCTAGGTGTATTGGAATGTGGTCGTGCCAATTTCATCACGCCCGTTAAGGGCCTTATTTTATCGCAGAACTAGTCTGCAGTATGTAAACCAATCCAAGCATCTTCCATTTAAAATAGGAGTTCTGATTGAAAAATGAGTGAACAACAGCTGACGGCAGGAGAACGAACGGTTCTGAAAGCGCTAGTTGACTTAAACAGGAAAATCTCTGCCGAAGATCTTTCAGCCAGTCTCGATGAGAGAATCGAAAGAATTGTTTCAATACTGAATGCTCTAGCAGAAAGAGGACTAGTCAAACTGGAAGCAAAAGAAACCACCTCATTTGATCTAACTGAGGAAGGAAAAGATTACTCAATCAATTGGCTTCCAGAGGTCAGACTATTTGGAGCAGTCAAAGAACTAGGTGGAAAGGTGTCCGTTGATGATGCAATCTCAAAAGCTGGATTGACTCCGAAAGAAAAAGGGATCGCAATTAATTGGGCTCGGAAAAATGGATGGCTTGAGATTCTTAAGGAAGAAGGAAATACAATCCTTGAAGCGAAGACTGATGAAGCTGATTCTCCTATTATGAGGGTTCTCAAGAAAATCGCGGAAGGTGCTCAGGTTATTCCCGAGCATCTTACAGAAGGATTGAAGACTGCCGTACAAAGGAATCTCGTTGAAGAAATAGTGCAGAAGTCATTTGAAGCAGAGATTATTGGAACAAAGCTAGGCTCAATTAGAGAGCTGCTTTCATCTAGCGCTGAGGGAATAGTGAATCTTACACCTGAGATGCTTGCCTCTGGCTCTTGGAAAGGAGCTACCTTTAGACCTTTCAATGTGGCTGCGGACCCTCCACCTGCTAATTATGGCAGAAAGCATCCTTATGCAGAGTTCAATGATTGGCTAAAGGAAATTCTCGTAGGGATGGGTTTCACTGAGTGGTTTGGGCCATATGTTGAAACAGAATTCTGGAATAATGATACTCTCTTTGTCCCTCAAGATCATGTTGCAAGAGAAGTTCAAGATCAATTCAGAGTAATCAAGCCATATGATCACGGAGATATTCCCGATCAACGATACTACAAGGCTGTCAAAGAGATACATGAAAATGGAGGTGCTACTGGCTCGATAGGCTGGGAATCTCCCTTCAGTAAGGAGATTACTCAACGGCTTGTACTCAGAGCACATACAACACCAGTATCAATGAGGTATTTGTGGAAACATAAAGAGTCACCACAAAAAATGTTCATCATCGATCGCAACTTTAGATCTGAATCTCTTAGTGCAAGGCACGCCATGGAATTCAATCAATGTGAAGGAATAATCATGGACAAGGGTTTGACTCTCAGAGACCTTATGGGATATCTCTCAGAGATAGTAAAGAGAGTTGGAATTAAGAAAATGAAGTTCAAACCAGGTCAATTCCCCTTCACTGAGCCTAGTGTGGAATGTTTTGCCAAACATGATGTTCTTGGTTGGATCGAGGTAGCTCCTGGAGGTATCTTCAGACCTGAAGTCACGCATCCTCATGGCATAAAAGACTCAGTTCTGGCATGGGGAATAGGTTCAGGCAGATTGTACATGGCATCGATGGGAATCAATGATATTCGTGAACTGTATTCACGTGACCTCACGTGGATACGGAGAAAATACTTCTTGAGGTGATCTTGATGATTGTAGGTTGTTTGGTAAGTGCATTAATGAATCTAATAGGAAGGAAGCTATCAACAGAAGAGCTTGAAGATACATTATTCCTCATGAAGGCGGAGATTGAGAGAATTGATGGCGATGAGATTGAAATTGAAATCAATCCAGATAGACAAGATATGTTGTCCACAGAGGGTATTGCAAGAGCAATACGAGCGTTTCTGGGGATAACACCAGGTCTGCCTCAGTATCCGGTCAAGAAATCAGGAAAGAAGATTATTGTTGAGAAAGGACTTGAGAAAATAAGAAAATACATCTCTTGCGGGATAGTGAAAGGAGTGGAGATAGATGAAGTCCTTTTGATTGAATACATGCATCTTCAAGAAGCCCTAACATCTACTCACGGAAGAAACAGAAACAAAGCAAGCATTGGCCTCTATGTACATAATGACATATCATATCCAGTGAAATATTACACCGAAACACCATCAAAAATCTCGTTTACTCCTCTTGGCTGTGAACAAGATATGGATGGTCCAACTATTCTAGAAAAACATGAGAAAGGGATTGAATATGGATCGATAATATCTTCATTCAAAAAATGGCCTGTATTAGCTGATTCAGATGGGAAGATACTTAGTTTACCGCCAATCATCAACAGCAACGACTTGGGGCGTTTGACGACTCAGACGTCGGATATCTTCGTTGAAGTAACAGGGACTCATCTCCCAACCGTTAATCAAGCTCTAAACATAATGGTCACATCACTCGCTGACCGAGGGGGAAAGATAGAGTCAGTATCCATCGAATATCCAGAGGGAACTGTGATGGAAACACCTGATCTTAGACCGAAAATCTTGAAGGTGAGCAAGAAAGAAGTGTTTGATCTTACTGGCATTGATATGAGCAATGAAGAGATGATTGAGTGTCTTGAGAAGATGTGCTATTCAGCAAAATTCTCTAAAGATGACATTCTTACTGTTGAAGTTCCAAGGTATCGAACTGATATCCTCCATCCAGTTGATATAATTGAGGATATTGCGATAGGTTATGGATTCAATAGAATCGAGCCAACCATGCCACCAACAATGACTGCGGGTAGACTACTACCTTTGACGAGACTGAAGAATAAGATAAGAGACCTTGTTGTAGGAATGGGCTATCAGGAGATAATGAGCTATATATTGAGTTCACCTGAGATGATGAATACTAAGATGCTAAGAAATGAAGCACTAGTTGAAACTGGCAATCCAAAGAGCAGAGAGTATTCTATTGTAAGAAATGCACTCTTGCCAATTCTTCTGGACTTCGCTTCTCAGAATCAACATGTGGATTTACCCCATAAGATATTCGAGGTGGGCGATGTTGTCATCCCTTCTGAAGCAGAAGAAACGCGAGTACTTCAGGTACCTTCAGTTAGTGGGATCACAACAGATGTCAAGGTAAATCTAACCGATCTTATGAATGAGATTGGATTCCTACTTAGAAGCGTTGGACTCGATGGGCGATTCAAATTTGTACCAATGACAAATCCATCATATATTGACGGAAGAGCCGCCTATATCGAAATCGATGGAATCTCAAAGGGGCAGTTTGGGGAAATCAATCCCGAAGTACTAGAAAACTTCCAAATAGGGAATCCAGTTATAGCGTTTGAATTGCACATTCCTCGAAAAGGTGAGTGGTAATCATTCAGAACGAAGCAGCTCATACCTGAGCTGCTTTCTTTTCCTTCTAGTGTAGCCCCGCAGAAAACATATAAGAAATCTAAGAACCTTCATCATACGTTCCGTTTAGCGAGGTCTTCCATAAATGACCGAAAGGACAAGTCAGGCTGTTGATTCGTCAATGACTAAAGATGCAGAGGGATTCGATGGATTCAAGTTTCGAGTGGTCCTCTTGGGTGAAGCAACAGTAGGTAAGACCTCATTATTGCGTAGGTTCACAGAGAATGCTTTTGATGAAGAATATAAGCAGACTATTGGAACCACGTTTTCAACAAAGGACGTGGATTTCGTAGACGAAGATGGCGAAAAACGTCTTGTCAAGCTAGTGATTTGGGATATGGGTGGACAAGCAACCTATAAGGAATTGAGACGCCAATATATGAAAGGAGCCGCAGCAGCAGTCATCGTCTATGATGTGACACAACCTGAGACATTCATGGCAATGAATACTTGGTACGAGTCATTTAGAGAGGTTAGCCCAAATGCAATTGTTGTCATTTGTGCCAATAAAGTAGATCTAGAGGACAAACGAATGGTCCCAATCCAACCAGGTGAGATGCTTAGAGATTGGTACCAAGCGGCATATTTTGAAACCTCTGCAAAGACCGGTATCAAGGTAGAAGATGTTTTCGCAAAAGTAGCTGAAGGTGTTTTCAAACACCGACACGATGACACACAACCTGCCATGTGATCATGATGATCCATTACGACTTGCAAAGGAGAGTACACATTTGTTAGTGAAGGATTTCATGACCTCTATGATAATTACTGCAGATGTTGAGGCATTGGTAGTAGATGCTGCAAAGCTGATGGCAGTAGAGAATGTAGGCAGCTTGATTGTAACAAAGGAGGATGTGCTGGCAGGAATAGTTACTAGAAGGGAGATTATCGCAGCTCAACTGCTTTCAGACGAAGTATTCCATACATTGACATTAGAGGATATCATGGAAACACCTGTGGTTACAATCAGCCCCCATACAGAGCTTTGGCAGGCTGTTTCACTCATGAATCAAACAGGAAGAACTCATATTCCCGTAATGGAGGGAGATGGGATTACTGGTGTGATCTCATCATCAGATGTTATTCGTGCTCTTGCTACCTTGAAATTACTTGCTACAGGTGCAGATGAATAGAATCATGCAGGGCGATATTTAGGAATTTCATCCTTCAAATCTTTCTTCAGTTTCAGGATATCTTTGGCTTGAAGCTCATGTCGGAGTGAGTAGGTATTCACAATACCAGCCCATTTGTCTATTTTTACCATGATTGGATCTGATGGTACAATCTTCATGATTTCCTCTTTAGATTGATTCATTGCATCTAGAACGTCGCCTGCTTTGCAACCCATCTTTAATGAAGAGAGGATGTTGTCGAGTTGATCTGCAACCTTCATCCCCTTGTCAGCAGAGAGTGCACCACCTGTATGCATCGATGGCGCATGTGCTTCATCTTTTGCAGGCTTAGAGGTATCTGTTGTGACAAAGACCGCTTCAGGAACTTCTATCTCGTCAATCTTTGAGTGTATTCCTTCTTGAAGCTCTTGAATTGATCCTAGGATTGGCTCGAGAATTGCTGCTAGCTCACCTTTTACAATTTGCGAAACTTCCTCAGATGTTAAACCCTCACCCGAGGCTTCTCCTTTAGGCAGATTCTTGAAAATCTCAATCATATCTTCCTTTGTTACACCGGGTTGCTTAGAAGCAGGTGCTGGCATCTTTTTGAATTCCTCAATGATTTCTTCTTTAGCCATTCTAACATCGCTTTTTACCTCGGTAACATTCCCTAGGATTGTGATCATTCTCATCAGGGTTTCTCCAAGACCATCTATCTTTTCTTCCAGTTTATTCAAACGATTAAGGAATTCTTCGGCCATCTCTTTACACTCCAATTAACTATCAACAGCTATACATAGATTCCAAAAAAGGATTTGGCTGATACATGCGTGCAAGTAAAGAATAAAACTACTCTTTTCTAAGAGGGTATATCACACAGAAGTATATCAATGAGGAATTTTCCAGATTCCTTAAATTACTTGACAGAAAGAAAGTATTGAGTTTGACATAGGGGTTACAATTGTGTCTACTGAAGCTATCTCACACATGTTCAAGCTAGTCGCTCTAGGGGATGGAGCAGTCGGAAAGACTAGCTGCATCAAGAGATATACTGAGGGCAGTTTCAGTGAACGCTATATAATGACGATAGGTACGACTTTTGCTTTAAAGACCATCTCAATACCTCGACCGGGAATAGAACCGATGATTGCACGAGTTGTTCTTTGGGATCTTGCAGGGCAACCTACGTATAATGAACTCCGAAGACGATACATGGCAGGAGCTTCAATGGCAATCATTGTATATGATGTAACGAGACCTCAAACATTTCTAGATATTGGTGAGTGGTATACGAAGTTTATCACTGTCTGCCCAAATGCTGTAGTCGCCGTTGTGGCAAACAAGATTGATCGAGCTGATAGATTAGTACCTCCTGAAGCTGGTGAAATGATCAAGCAGTGGCTAAATGTAGATCATTATGAAACCTCAGCAAAAACTGGAGAGAATGTAGATGACCTTTTCACGACACTTGTAAAGAAGGCGATGGATAAGCAAAAGGAAATCGGACCTTTAGATGCTTCAATGCAAGGATCTCAGCCACATAAAATAATGTAGACTTCTTTGGATTTACAGAATCCTTTATACGAAGGGCGACCGTTAGCAAGAATCGATTTCAATGCAACGAAGTAAGAAAGTTCTCCAAGGCGCGATAGGGCATCTTTTCCTACTTGTATTGAATTTCTTTGTATTAGTAGGAGTTATTGAGAGCTTTCAAATCTTCTCCGATACACTTCCAATTCTAAATGCAATTCTCTTGGGATATATGCTCATACACACAATTCTCCTCCTTTCAGTTCAACTCGCCCTTCAAATACTTGAGCTTATTCGAATAAGGATGCCAACATTTCTAATCAGCTATTATTTCCAGTTTGACGATTCACAAACTATTCCGATCCGTTTATTGGACCCAACAAAGAGTAAGCTTGCAGTATTTGTGCTCCTGCTTGTTATCAGCGGGGGACCAGTTCTGTATCCAATATTCGCAATCTATGGATTCCTACTAACCTATCTGTTCATTCTTGCTGTGCCAATTGATTTGGTTAGATACTTCGAAGCATTTCTTAACTTCATGCCTCCGATAATGGCTTTGGTTGTTGGAGTGCTAATCATCTCAATAGTCATTGTTGAATTCAAACATCTTTGAAGAGATTTCCAGAGAGATCTATTGTATCAGCACGATCAGGGCCAATAGATATTACTGCAGCATCAGAATCCACGAATTGCTCAATTCTCGAGATATACTCTCTTAATGAACCGGGTAAGTCTTCAAATTCCTTTACATCTGTATTATCCCAGCCATCCAGCTCTTCATAGATTGGGTTGACTCGATCATATGATTCGGAACTTGCAGGAATTGTCTTTAATTCAGAGCCATCCAATTCATACGCAATGCAAACTTTTACAGGATTGATGCCGTTTAATACATCAAGTTTTGTTATCGCTAGATGCTCAGCTCCATTGACTTGAACTGCATATCTTAGAGCAACTAGATCTAACCAACCACATCTGCGAGGTCGACCTGTAACAGTGCCAAATTCGTTACCCTGACTGCGTATTCGCTCAGCAATATTATCAAAGAGCTCAGTTGGAAAAGGTCCAGTACCTACCCTAGTTGTATAGGCTTTTGTTATTCCGAGAACTGCATCTAGTTTCTTGAAAGGAACACCTGTGCCCGTTGAAGCTGCAGCAGACATACAATTCGAGCTTGTTACAAAAGGATAGGTACCATGATCGATATCCAGTAACGTTCCCTGCGCTCCTTCAAAAAGCACTCTTTTTCCAGATGAAATCTGAGAATTCAAGAAGTCGCCAGAATCTCCGATGTATCCTCTCAATAGGTGAATCATTTCTCTATTCGCAGAAAGAACTTGACCCTCCTTGTATGATATTGTTGATGAATGCAATTTCTGAATCTTTGCTACTGAAGCTGATTCCATCTGATGCCACTGATTAAAGGAGTTATCATCAATCAAATCGGAAATTCTCACACCCACTCGAGACATTTTGTCGGAGTAAGTTGGACCAATACCTCGTTTTGTGGTTCCAACCTCACGTCCTACCTTCTCTTCTTCTTGAAGACCATCAATCTGAATCTGATAGGCTGTTATAACATGTGCTCGATCACTGAGTAGCAAATCTACATCAATACCTACGTCTTTGAGGCTTTGAATTTCTTCTAACAAGACAGCTAGATCGACAACCACACCATTACCAATCACAACTTTCTTTCCGCGAACTGCACCTGTAGGCATGATTCTAAACTTGAAAGTCCTATCACCGACGATTACTGTATGTCCTGCATTACTCCCGCCTTGAAATCGGACAACAATATCAAATCGCTCTGAAATGAAGTCGACCAGCTTCCCTTTTCCTTCATCGCCCCATTGCAGGCCAATAACAACCAGATTCTGCATTATCTTCCACAAAGGCAGCTGAAATATACTACTTGATAACCATTACGTCCGAAAAGATTGCCAACCTTAGGCACGGATTTATATCTGCCACTGCTATTGGTGGTTCGACCAACCTTGAAAAGAGTAGATGTTGTTGTTGTCGGTGCTGGTTCAGCAGGCTGCGTAACGGCTCGTAGATGTGCAGAACTTGGACTTAAGACACTCCTGATCGATAGAAAAGAAACCAAAGAGATTGGTAACAAAGTATGTGGAGATGAGATCAGCAAGTCGCACTTTGACGCAACAGATATTGATTATCCAATAAAAGATGAGGTGTCCAGTGTTATTGCAGGAGCAGACGTCTACCCACCAAATTTGGATCAGGAGCTTAATGTTCGAGGTTGGAGCGAGTTTGATGGTTGGACAGTGCATCGATTAAATTTCGGTCAGAGACTTCTGAAGGATGCAACGGATGCTGGAGTACAATTCAAGCCCAACATCCATGTAGGGGGACCTACGTTCAGAGGTATTGCAGTTAACGGAGTTCATTACAAGGATATGGCAACTGGTGAGAAGGATTCAATCAGTGCAAAGATTGTAGTGGATGCAAGTGGATTCGCCTCAGTAATACGAAAGAAGATCGAAAATCCCTACGTCGAGACAGAAATAGAAAAGAGTGACATTGCTTTATGTTATCGTGAGATTTTGGAACTTAAGATGCCATTGGCTGAACCTGAGGTCGCCCGAGTGTTTCTTGGAGGGAAATTTGCTCCCAAGGGCTATGCATGGATTTTTCCGAAAGGACCTCAGAGTGTAAATGCAGGAGTTGGTATCACAGGAGGGGAAGGGAGAGGATCCCCGAAGGCATTGTATAAGGATTTCAAAGATGAATACCCCTTATTGTTCAGAAGCAAAGTAATTGATACAGGAGGCGGAGCTGTACCCGTCCGGAGACCTGTATGGAGTCTTGTATCAGATGGGGTTGCTTTTGTTGGAGATGCTGCATTCATGGTAAACCCTATTCATGGCGGCGGTATAGGCGCAGGGATGCGTGCAGGAGTCATTCTTGGGGAAGTGGCAAAGGAGGCGATAGCGAAAAGGGATGTCAGTGCTAGAGGATTATGGCATTTTAATGTTCGATTCCTAAGCAATTTCGGTCGTCGCTTAGCCTCTCTTGAGATATTTAAGAGACTACTTTCAGATGTTACTGATACTGAATTGAACTATGGTTTTGAGAAGAGATTACTCGAAGCAGGGGATCTCATGGCAGCTAATCGTGGGGAGGGAATTTCCATGGGATTTGGAACTAAGTTGATCCGCGCAACACGTGGAATTGGTAACATATCTCTGTTAAGAAAGCTTCAAAGAGCCTCATCGCTCATGAAGAGGATCGACAAGGAATACAGGAATTATCCTCCTACCCCAGGTGGATTGGAGCAATGGAAGGACTCGGTAAAGAACATAATTAATGAAGCAGTATTCACAAATTAATGAGTGTGGTCAAAAAGACCACCTCATATCAATGCGAAACTAAACGTCTCGAATTCCTTCCTTGAGAACAGAAAAGACAGCTTCGCCTTCAGGAAGATTGGGGGAGTCAACTAGTCGACAAATACGACGATCCCCTTTTGATTTTCTCAAATAACATCTTGTCTGAGGCACATGAGCGAGCACATGTCCTCCGACTGGTGCAGTGGGATCACCAAAGAATGCATCAGGTCTTGCCATTACTTGATTGGTGATGTAAACAGCCATATTGTTTATCTCTGCACCTCGCTGGAGATGATGAAGATGCTTATTCAATTTCTGTTGACGGGCAGCAAGCGTGCCTCGACCAGTATATTCTGCTCTGAAATGACTCGTTACAGAGTCTACTACGAGAAGCTTGGCATTCTTATCAGGAGCCATTTCCATAGCTTGATCACAGAGAAGGATTTGGTGATCTGAATTATAAGCTCTCGCCCATACCACGTTCTTCAGCACCTTACTTGTATCAAGACCTACTGCTTCAGCCATATCCACTAGTCTTTCAGGTCGGAAGGTCCCTTCAGTATCCACGTATATTGCAGTCGCATCAAGTCCCCCTTCATCTGCGGGCAACTGAATATTTACTGCCAATTGATGAGCCATCTGAGTTTTGCCAGATCGAAATGAACCATACATCTCAGTAATACTTTGGGTTTCAATACCTCCACCAAAGAGCTCATCAAGTGCAGTTGATCCGGTTTTGATGCGACCAGCTGTTCGCCGCCTTTCTAAGAGCAAGTCAGCGGTTTCAAATCCAATATCAAGCATCTCTCGTGCGGCTTTGATAATTTTGGTTGCAGTGGTTTCACCAATGGAACCAGCAGCGGCTAGTTCTCCAGGGGATGCGACTGCGATTGCTTCAACGCTTTTGTACCCTGCTTCAGCAAGTCGCTTTCCAATGGCGGGACCAACCCCAGGTAGATCAGTTACTTCTAGTCCTGTAACACCTTCACCTGAGTCAATATCACCATCTTCATCCTTTTCCTCGTCATCGAATTCTTCATAATCGAAATCTTCGTCCATTCTAATAATAGACCTCCCTTGAATGTTTGACTGACCAATTCATATTCGATATCAAACATCCTGCCATCATCTAGTTCATTCGAGAGAGTATAAAAATAGCACTAGTAGTCTTTCCGAGTGATAATATCATAAGTTTCAACAAATTAAAGCTCTGTAGTCTAGCTCTTTGTTAGTGTGACAAGGATAAATTCTTCCTGAGGTGCCACACGGATACCGCCCTTATTGGTTTGAATCTGAATGAATTGTAGATCTGCACCTTCCTCAACTTGGCAGATGACTTCCTTAGTCTTTCCAATCAGTGCGCTCAGAAGTGCAGATATCTCTTCAGCACGTTCTAGAGTAACTCCCCAAGTATTAATTGGAAATCCCTCAGGACTTATGAATAGAGCAGCATAGACATCAGGAAATTTGCTAGTTATATTTTGGATAATTCGTTCGAATATCTCTCTTTTCGGCATAGCTGGCATTTGTTGCACATCCATTGAGGGTTTCTCGTCATCCCTTGACTTTGTAGATGTAGTAAAATCCAACATAAGGCTTTTCGTGGTGGATTCTATCTGAAGAATTCGTGAATAAGAAAGATTCAAGACACGGGTATTAGCGGTAGAGCTAGATGAATCTTGAAATTTGCTGATGAATACCTAGATTTAGCAGGAACAAAAGTCCGGATTGCCAGACTCATCTCAAGATTATTTCCAGCACCGCTCTTCAACCTATACGTAGGCATAATCATCTCATTTTCCTCACCAATTGCATTAGGACCCATTCTTTCACCTTTCACGGCTTTACTAATCTGCATTGTTTTCATGGTCATACTCCCTGTGTCACCAATCATTTTTGAAGCATGGCGAGGAGCTGTTGATTTAGATGTATCAGATTCGACAATGCGATCTAGGTTTTTCCTATATGCAATTCTGTTCTATATGATTTCCACGTTTATCTATTGGATTTCCGAGTGTCATGTATTCGTCGTTCTTTCTCTGGCATATGTTACTGTTACAACAGGGATGATGATTGCTACATACCGAACAAAAGTGTCAGTACATTGTGCTGGTGTTGGAGGACCCGGAACTGCATTAATAATAGTATATGGAATCTTAGGATTGGCAGTTATACCGATTTGGGCATTGGTGATTTGGTCAAGACCCATTCTACGTCAGCATTCATTAGGGCAGTCAGTCGCAGGACTAATTCTATCGATTTTCATAACAATTTGCACATATTTTGTATTCTGGTAGGATACAATACAGGTTTAATTCATATACACTCCATTTCAAGTTGAAGATGTGAATGCTTAATCAAGCAACACCAGTGAAATATTCAGTGAGACTCCGAAAATGTCTGGTTCAATAAGCTGTCCAAAATGTGGAACCACTATTAGAAAGGGCTCAACATTCTGTTTGAAGTGCGGAACACGAATTGTTGATGGAATGGCCATATCACCAATTACGCCTGGGCACGATGAGTTGCCACCAAGTATGTTGGACGAAATTAGCGAGGAAGGATCAGACGAGATTTCTCTGCCTGATCTTGAAGAGTGGGATAAATGGGCTGAAGAGGATGACCCGCTTAAGGAGGCTACACTTGATGAACTCGAAGATACTGAAGTCATAGAACACGAGGTGACAGCAACTCAGTCTGAAGACGAGGCCCTATTGAGCTGGGAAGAAGGAGTCAAGGAAACAGATATTGAGCCTGAAGAAGAATTGGAGAGTAGAAAAATAGAATCTCCTTCTTCGCTGACATGGGAAACTCCTCAAACATCAACAAGTGAAATTCGAGAGGGAATGCCTTTCAAAGAGATTGAACCACCAAAGGTAATAGACCATGATGCTATTGAAGCACACTCTCACGAAATTCCTGAAGCAGATAAAGAAGTGGTTTCACATCTTTTCCCACATGGACGAGGAGATACATCTGAAGATTTCATAGATGCGGTTGTTGGTAAACCTAAGAAGATTGGAGCTGAAATATCTGCATCTGTAGTGGAAACACCAACTTGTCCAGAGTGCGGCCATTCAACAAGCACTGATGCCTTTGATTATCCAGATTATGTCTACGAGGCGATGGGTAGAGCTAGAATGGAACATGGAATGAGTCTACTAAGAGAGAATGAACATGAAAGAGCAATAGAGCAATTCGAGATTGCAAAGAAGCTCTATGAACACTCAGGAAATGAAAAGATGGTTGAAGATGCAACCAGGCGAGTGGACCAAGGATATGATTCAATGGCTGAACATCACTTCATCCAAGGTGAGAATCTTCTCAAAGAAGGGCAATTTGAGTGGAGTGTAGTTCAATTCAAGAAGGCACGAGAGCTCTATATGTTCAGTACTGATGCTAAGAAACGTGCAAAATGCTCTCAAAGAGTCCGAGATGCCTATGAAGAATGGGGAAAGGCTTTGGAAGATGATGGCGATCAAGAAGCCAAATCAGGCGAGACCAGATCAGCATTAGCCAAGTACACCGAAGCTGCAGAAAAATACCGTGAAGCTGATGTACCAAAAAGACTACGAGGACTAGAGAAGAAAATAAGAAACGCCTAGAATTCTTCTAGGCGGGTTTGAAACCTGTCAAATCAAGAATGTTCTTCCTGAATATCATGTCAATATCATCATCAGAGTAGCAGAATTGAGGACAAATTGCGCGTACAGCATTATATTGTTCTTCAAGTATATTATATCTAAACCCTCTGGGAAAGAAAGAGGAATCGGTTCCGAAAACAATCCGATTTGGACCACCAGCTTTCAAAGCTTTCTCGAAAATCTTGGTAATGGTCAAATCATAGGGTAAATACTTCATCCAAGCATTACTGCCACTTGAATCCATGCTAATATTATCTGTCTGATACATTAGCATTAACATTTCTCGAAAGAATCCAGCACCAAAGTGTGCAATCATAAAATTCAGCTCAGGGAAATCATGCGCAGGTTTCTGTAAATCCAAAGGATTGCCATATCTGAGATCGGCTTGTGTTCCAATGGTAATTCCAAAATGTGCGATGACTAGGAGCTTTTGTTTCAACGCCTCTTCATATACAGGATAGACACAGTCATCAGATGCATGAAAGTTCCATGAAGTCGGATACAGCTTTATTCCCTGAAAGCCATCTTTACCAGCACGTTGTACTAATTCTACTGCATCAGCGTCAGCGGGATTGATATTTGCATATCCTAAGAATCTCCCCGGAAACCTTCGTCTTACTTCATTGAATTCTTCCCATGACTCCTTTCCTATCATCATCCCTATTGCTGAGATTCCATATCTATCGAGTTCGTCAATCCATGCTTTACCAGCATCCCAGTTTTCATCAGGAAGTTTGAACTCCTTCATATCAGTTAGAGATGAAACTCTTTTCTGAATCTTGCTAAACTGATCCTCTCGTGTTTGCTGATTTGTTCGCTGTAATATTTCCTTCACTGTATTAAAGGTCATAAAATGCGCGTGTGCATCAACGACTTCAATTCCTACTTTAGATAATACCAAATGCGATTCCCCCAGTAACTGTCTAGGTACTAGTGTCTGCAATCTGTTAGAATTCACTATAGTTTAATTACTATATGACTGTTACACTATGTCTGTTCTTTTGAATATCAGTTACTCTTGTTCTTCTAAAGATTAAAATAGAAAGCAAGTGGCCACATGTAACGTAGCCACTTTGTTCTAACTAAATCCAGTCCCCAGTTTCAAGCTTCTGAGGTAGATAGACATCAGTCAAATATTCAAATGAGTGACTGGCAAAGGCTTGTATCTCTGCCTTCTCCTTCATATTGAGCATTAATTTGAGATCCTCCACCCATTCCTTATTCTTCTGAACAAATGGCTCCTTTAGCATCTCACGGACTCGTTTGATGTCAGCAGGCTCCATAGGAATCCGCACACTCTTAGGAATGTTAAAAGCATCTAGATCACGACTTAGGACTCCCAAGAGTTTCAGTTCAGGGGTGGCAATAAACGGAGATTCATAGCTAAGTCGCTTACTTCCACGCAAGAATACTGAGTATATGTAATGTCCGTAGGGATCACTATCAACAAGAGCAAATGCTGGAATCTCCAATTCCTTGACAAGCTGTTTCAAGAATGCACGAGTGGCTATGTCACCAGATCCTTTCCCGGTGATAACGATGCAAGGTTGCCGGTTCCAATACTTTGATTCAGCTAATCGCATGATTGCAGCATCCTTCTCCGCAAGAAGTATGAACTCAGCATCGCTTTCGACAATCTCCAACTGATCAAGGAAAGGTGTCACTGCCCAGCCGCCTGTACCCATCTTTGTAAGATCAATAATATCGCCCCCATCTCGAATGACTACTCTGCCCATACATGAGCCACGAGCACTAGCTACGACATGTACACTATCACGTGTGGTATTCAACATGGAGGATACATCTTCAAGAATCTTATCGCTATATTTCTGATCTCTAAAGAGATTCACATCACTATAGAATACCTCTCTTTTTGTTGCATGAAGATTAGAACGCAATAATTGGTAGATTATCTCCATTATCCTTGCTGTTCGAGTAGCATCGACAACTGAAGCAAGAGAATGGTATGGACGACTAACTGTTTTCATTCCTAGAAGCAGAAGGTCTCTGAACTCATCCCATACAATGTTATCTCCCGATCGGCTGGGAATTTCGAAAGCAGGCCTGCCTGAAATCAGAGCTTCATTTAACACATCAGTTGCGGTTTCTACCAAACGAGCGGTAGTTTCTGAAGCCTCCAAGCTTATCACTTCAACAGTTTCAGGTAGATCGGTAGGTAATTCACCAGCAGCTTCAAGTCGCTCGACCTCAGCCCAAGTGGCTTTCATCTCCTTGGCCAATTTCTCAACAGCCTTTGGCAACTTCAGACCTGATGATTTTCTGATAATCGCTGGTTTCTTCTTCTTTGCATGAGTGGTTTTTCTTTTCGGTGTACTCACTGATCGTTCCTCGGTTTTCTTGGATTTTGTAGTTGGTTTCTTTGGAGGTGGTTTGTAATCGATGGATTCTTGAGTTTCTTCCTCCTCTAGCTCACCTGTAGGAACCTCTTCTATTGCGGGTTCTGCAGCTTTCGATTCTACTTTCTTGGAAGATGTAACCACAGTAGGAGCTGGTTCTTCACCTAGTACGATACTTCTCTCCCTATCCTTGACATATTTCCTTGCAGCTTCCACGAGCTTTACAGCTGCCTTCTCCCCGAGACCATCAACTCTCTGAGCAAGCCCATCAGGTTGCGCTCTCGATAAGCGAGAGATTGAATTGTACCCAGCGGATTCTAAAGCTCTTGCCAACTTTGCACCAACACCAGGAAGCTCCGTTAATGGAGGAAGGACATATCCTTCTTCATCTATAACTCCTGGAACTTTCTCCGTAGAATCTTTTGCCAACGTTCTTTTGGCCTCTTCGATGATTCGAGTTGCGCCGCTCTTGCTAAGTCCTTCAACTTTCTTTGACATAGCATCAGGTCTTGATTTGGAGATTTTCTCGATTGAGTTATAGCCTGATTCGACCAGCTTCTCTGCCATTTTTCCTCCAACACCGGGCAAAGTGGTGAGTGGAGGACCTTCAAGTACGAATTTTGGTTCCTTTGGCTTTTTCTTGGTAGTAGATTTCTTCTTCGATTCTTTTTTGGGAGCTTTTTTCTCTGTTTTTTTCTTTTCAGGTTTCTTCTTGGGAGGTGCTTTCTCAACAGGTTCAGTTTTAGCTGCTTCCTTTTTCGAGGGAGCTTTCTTTGGTTTTTCAGTAGTTTTGGTTTCCTTCTTTGGCTTAGACTTGGCAGTAGTTTGTTTCTTTGATTTGGAGGGTTTCTTTGAATCCTTGGATTCTGAAGCTTTCTTCTTTGGTTCCTTTGTGGCTTTCTTCGAAGTCTTAGGTTTCTCTTCGATAATATCTCCTAAGGTCAATTGGACTTCTTCTTTTGGTGCTTTCTTCTTCTTCGACATTTTTTATTCATCCTCCATCCCTACGCCTTCATCGTCATCGAGAGGAATATCTGCGACAAGATCGGTGCCTTCCGCATCTGTTTCTGTTTCTTCATCATCAGAAGCCATCTCGAACCCTTGAATCGAATCTCTAATCTTACTAGCTATGAACTCGGAATCAAACTTCTCTTTGCCAGTTGCATCATTTACAATGCTGGTAAGACTTTGTGCAAATTGATCCGCATACATCGCCAAAATTCCAGCGCGTTTGGCCTTTCGACGAGCTGTTTCTCTACGTGTGATAAATCTCCTGAATTTCCTTCCAGCATCCTCCAGAGCAAGTTTAATCTCCTTCAACAGGACTTCATCTTCTGCTAGGGCTTGTTTGCTCTGTCCTTTGAACATAACATGAACATACGCACCTGCGACATGAATGAAAATCATAACGGGGCCTCTGGGAATCCCATTGTCAAATGTCTGAACCTTGTAGTTCTTCCAATTGACTAGTGTACAAGCTTTCCATGTCGCACAATCGCTGTTATCTCGAAGCTTTGGTACACGATTCACGAATCTCCAAAGTACCATTGGCGCTGAAGTGGCATTCTTTACCTCTCCGCCATATGCTATACAAACCTCTACAGCAAAGGACAGACCCTTACCTGAAGTGGGCTTTCTAGTGACAGCTGCAACGAAATCAGGTTTGTACGCTTGTCTGATTGTTTCCTCGAAAACCTCTTCACCAACAGGTACAACTGTATCAGTAGGAGGTGCGATATAATCCTCATTTGAAAATGCCTTATACAAAAGCTCAATCTCAGTTTTATCTAATGTATCTGTCGGGGTACTTGGCGACAATGTGTCCAAATGTCGCTTTCTCAGGTCCTTGTTGGCAGCCTGGACAATCGTCTTTGCTTTATTCCCACTAAGCCTAACGAACGCCTTTGTAAGGAAGCTCCTGAGATCTCTTGTTCCAGATTCTCTAAGTAAATCTTGAAACTCTCCGATACGTATGCTAGCTGGGTGTGGCTGAGCATATTTTGGTTCCTCAGGAAATGCCTTGACCTTACGAGGATAGATGCGAACCTCTCCGTACGGATCGATGAAGACGATTGTGACATGTGAGTTGAGAAGAGATGCCATCTCAGAGTAAGTATCAGCATAACCTCGACGGTATTGAATGTTCAGGTAATTTAGACGAATATAGGTACCCTGTGTGAATGGAAGCTCCATCTCAATTGGTCCACCTACATAGTCTTTTGTATTTGCAGTAGTCGTATAGAAGTCAGCAACTGTTGCAGTCTTTAATGTGAATCTCTGCGATACGGTGAAGATGGGCTTTCCAGTTGTGTTTTGTGCATCGCTAAAAGCAGAGGGAGCTCCAAAACCTTGACTTCCGCGAGTTTGACGTAGCTTTTCGGACTTGCTTGATGCCAGATAGATACCGAATTTCTCCAAATCTTTTGGTACCATTCCAACTCCATTATCAAAGCAAATGAATTCGTAAACCTTGAAGCCCTCTTCATCATCAAGTGGTACAAGATCAGGCATGAAGACTTCAGTCAACTTCATGACAACCAATGGTTCTCTCTTTGTGATGAAGGATCGGAAGGGGACCAAAAACTTGCGAAATTGTGTTAGTTTATCATCAAGCGTTTCCTTCTTTTGCGGAGGTAGATTCACTTCCTTTCCTGCACGAGCATCTTTCTCAAGCTGCTTACTTAATGCAATAGAATCGTATAACTCATCCTTGAGTTTATCCTTGACTTCATCAATAATTGCAGGATCAAGGTTATCCTGAAGTCGAGGCCGACTGTCAGTTTTCCACCACCAGCTCTCAATAGCATCAATTGCATTGTCGAGGAATTCAATAGCATATTGTGTATGCTTGTTCAATCCTGTTTCGAATCCGACAAGCTGAGTTCTCTTTCGCATGAACTTTGCGATCGTTCCTTGTTTGATGTCCCCACCAGTACCAGTGTAAGGACCTGCATCTTTTCCACTCACTCTTATCACACCATAAGGTCTACTTTTCGCGTTGTTGGTGGAACAACTCTAAGACTGCAATATATTGCACTCTACGATAGTATATGCGTCTTTCTAAGACTTCTTGAAAGTCCTCGTTCTCTCCTATAACATTTTCCCGTAGATGCTATTTTAACTTGATAAACAACTCTTAAGACCTATTGTATTCGGTCCTAGGCATTTGGATGAAAAACATCACTTTTTTTGGATAAATTCATCTTCAAAAATAGGTCTGTGGAAATAATGAATCACATTATAGAGATAATTCCCCTTCATGGAATTCCTTTGGTCCAGCAGGGTGATGATCTTGCAGGTCTAATCGTTGAAGCATCTGAGAAATCCAATCTAGCCTTTGTGGATGGAGATATCCTAGTTGTTGCGCATACAATAGTATCAAAGGCAGAGAATCGTATCGTGGAATTGACAAAGATTTCGGTTTCATCACGGGCAAGAGATATTGCTGAGAAGAATGGTTTTGAACCCGAACAAGTAGAGGTAGCATTGAGAGAGAGTCAAGCTGTGTTGCGCGATGAGCGTGCTCTTATAACAGTGCTAAAGAATGGGCACATCTGCAACTTCAGCGGTGTAGACCATTCAAATGCTCCGAAAGATTCCTATGTACTACTTCCGCTTGACCCCGATAAGAGTGCAGAGCACATTCGACAGCGAATTGAGAAGAGAACTCGAAAGAGAATATCTGTGATTATAGCAGATACTGAGGGACGTCCCTGGAGAAAAGGAGCTATCAACATTGCGATTGGTTGCTCAGGGATTAATGCTTTCAAATATAATCAAGGGAAGAGAGATCTCTATGATAGAATTCTCCAAAGATCTTTAGTTTGCCAGATAGACCAAATTGCTTCAGCAGCTGAACTAGTGATGGGACAAGCAAACGAGGGAATCCCTGTTGCGATAGTGCGTGGATATGATTATGAGAAAGGGGAAGAAAGTGCCAAGGATATTCATAGACCCAAGGATGAGAATCTATTCATGTGAAAAAACAAGAAGGGAGGGGAGAATCCCCTACCATGAAAAAATAGGTCCACTAAAACGGATTACCACACTTTCCACAGAATCGAGCACCCTCAGGAGCTGGATTCCCGCAGTTCGTGCAGAATTGGTTGCCATCACTCATGGATATCGTGACAGATTCGGTTCCACCAGAAGGTCCGCCACCGCCACCCTCGAGTGCCGCTCCACAATTTGGACATTTGTTGGCATGACCCGCAGATGTTCCACAGAAGGGGCATTTTCCTTTGCTCTGAGCAGATGTGATATTAGCTATTATTGAGGGAATTACTTTCTTCTGTTTGAAATCAAATTGCATATTGCCACCAGATTTCAACTCAACAACTAATTTGTTGCCACTTTGAGTAGCTTGACTGATTGATACCAAAGGAAGAGCCAGACTCTCGGTATTCCCATTCTTATCCTTATTATAATAGGAATCCGCAGTCCAGCTAGATATTGCAGCTCCAACAGCCATGTATCCCATGGCATGACCAGTGCGGCTGATTGCACGACCTGCAAATCCTCCAACTGAGTCTCCAATTGCATCGACTGCAGCTGCGGCAGCAAGAGCACCTGCTACTGCTCCAAACTTCTTCAAACCACCCATCTTTGAGGGTTTCTTGTACCAAACGATGCGAATATCAGTTAGCTCAATAGAGCCATCGTCTCCATCGAATTTTACATCTTTTTCATGAACCATCTTTTTCTCATGTCCGAGTGTATCAAGTCCACCACCCGAATATGAAACTGTTAGAAAAGCTGGACGGCCACTCATAATAATCACTATTCTAGAGAGAACATCAAAGAGTATTAATCTTGCTGCAATAGAATCGACGCAATAAATAGGGAAGGGTGAGCAGTAAAGGCAACTACTCTTCTACTGTCACCGCTTCAATTGTCTTTTCATCATGTTGAACATCAAGAGAAACATCATTGGCCAATGGTTTCGGATGACTCAATCCCTTCGCAATCAATATCACACCGAGGATGGAGATAGCTGCACAGAGAGTCATGGTGATGGAGAATCCTGCATTAGGAATGAGCCATCCGAAGAGAGCAATTTGGGGCATTGCAAGAATTGTTGCAATAGTTGGAGATAGAGAATACATACTATTGCGGATATTGTTTGGGATTACATCTAGCAACTCGCGCTGAGTAAGAATCTCAGCAAATCCTCCAGCAAAGCCCGTGAATGTAAAAGTGATCGTCATCAGCAGCAATGGGAGTATACTCGAAGTCGGGAGCTGCATGATGACGATCTGAGTGTACGGGATTGTAAGTATGAGTAGTTCTGCGTCAACCTGAGGCGGTGGCAAGAAAAACATGATAGCAGCAAAAGAGAGATAGAAGATCGCCCCAACACTTTGTAGTAATCTGAAACGAGGAATCCATTTCTTTGGTTCGAATCGTCGTGACCAAATGCCACTTCGCTCTTGTTCAAAGACACCAATTCCAAATAAGAATGTTCTAAATGTCGATACAGCTATATCTGTTATGAGATAGCTGAAGTACATAGGAAAGAGGATTAGGTTTCCCCAGACCATGCCAGCACTCATTACAACACAACCACCCAGGATAACGTATGTGACATATTTGTCGCTGAATAGAAACCTAACTCCCGATGTGAGAACTCCGGTATATTCTTTCATTGAAGGCCTCTTGATACGAGCGGCTTTGACTTCTGGAAAGTCATCAATCAACCTAAGACAGCTCAAAGCAATTCCTACACAGAGAATAGCCTGCAATTGGAACACCCATGCACGACTGAATAGAACAGCGAGTATACTTCCAGGAATAAGTGCGAGAGTAGCAACGATCTGGAATAACATACCAATCCGACCCCAGAATACGCCATACTGTTTACGGTCACTATCTAGGGGCATGGCAACCCTGTAATTATTATCAAACCAAGCATTGAATGCACCACTGAGTTGAGAGTTGCCAAAGCCCATTAGGAGATAGATGATAGTCACATAGAAAATAGAACTGGCGGAATCTACCAGAGATACCATATAATAACAGACTGCGAAAGTGATGAATGAAGAAGTAATGATCCACCTCTGTCCGATTGCATCACCTAACGCAGCTGTTGGATAATCCAGAAGAGTCTGTATACCCATCTGAAGTACGACCAATATTCCAACGAGAGCGAGTCCATCAATATAAGAACCGCCTCCGAGCCACTCGGCCACAAATATCATGAAGAATGTCGTACTGAGAGTGGTTGTTAGAGCTACAACTGGGAGCAAAACTGTGAGTAAGGAGGATAACCGGATAATCTTATCATTTGCATCAGTAAGCCCAAAGAATGTTGCAATCTTGCTCATCATTCCAACCTCCAGTGATAGTCATAAAATAGTGACTTTGCATCATTACTTGAGGGTGATGAAAATAGTGTGTCAAGATGCATCTTCTGGGTTCGTGATGTGTTATGCATTATACTTACCTCAGTTAGTAGTGGATTGGTCACTGTATATGCTGGTAGTGGAAGAAAGTGACCACTGGTGTGACCACTTATTGAAGGATTGAGCTAATTGCTCACCTGTAGATGAATCCACGACCAGCCTCATTCAGTTTACCTCCTAAAGTAGGCTTGAGTGAGCGCTTGGGTGGAGAACTTGGACTTGGGAGCCTTGGATACCTTCGCGAGTGCCATGTTGATTACCTCACAACAGTCAAGTAAGCGTAGGTTACTGCTTTGGTCGAAGCGACCTGTTTCTTCATCTTTTCAAATTCGGTTCGGGTATTAGTTGCTAGAGCCATGATATTTCACAAGGAATACCACTCAGATTTAGTATATATACCGAAGCCACAAGATAGGGTCACATAATAAGGTCACAATTTGTGACTACTTAGATTCATGATTTCACGCAGGGAAACTCCTTTTTATGACTACTAAGTCATCCATTAGTTAATTTATGGAATCTGCATTTTCTGAGTCCAATTAACGTGAACTCAAGTAGCTGTACGGCACGCAGATAGCCGATGCTAATAATGATAATCCTATTGCTATTGGGAGTGATTGTATAATGAAATCAAGTGATAGCGGAGTAGATTCGGGCATAGCTGATGCAATTGCAGCAACAATTATGACAACTAATATGAAAGTACAGCAGAAAGATCCCAAGAATAAAGTTACAACACTTCTTCGCTCAGACATAAAATCAGCACACCTCCTAAATACCCATTCTGATTTCAGTTCGTACTCAGTTTGGGCAAGTTGTTATTATGAGAAACATCAAGTTTGATTTAAACTCATCATATGGTAAAATAGGTTATTGATTATAATCACAATAGAGATTGATTGTTAGAACGATGTTTCCTTGGTGACATAATTTCTAGATGAGAAGTAGTCTAAGACAAATAGAGAGAATCATAGCCTAGATCTAAGATTATTGTAGCTATGATTCTCCTGAATTACCGATTTCTATTCCACTATGGGCATGTCACTCTCAATCATCTCATCATTAATCTGTGCAATTGCCGCTCTCTCAGCAGGTTTTGGTTGATTCAGTCCTTTCTTTATAATTCCGACACCAACAAGGTTGACTACTCCAACAATCACCAAGGTCAGTGGAAAGCCAATAATCGGAATCAACCAGCCAAAGATGCCAATTTGCGGGATAGCAAAAAGCATCATGATCGTAGGTTGTAAGGAATACATGCTATTCCGAATGTTGTTAGGAATGACATCAAGCATTTCACGTTGGGTCAAGATATCAGCACATGCACTGGCAAACATCGTGAATGAGAAAGTCAATGCGATAATAATGACAGGAAGTACAGAGCCTGTAGGAATGCTCATGAAAACCACAGTAGTGAAAGGTACAATGAGATCAATCGCAGGGGTCAATGCCGCGGGAGGTGGAAAGAAGAACATAATTGCTGCAAATATGATAAAGAATGAAAAACCACCTGCTTGCAGTATTCTGAATCTTGGAATCCACGTCTTGGGATCGAATCGTCTAGACCAAACACCGGATCTCTCGCTACTAACGACTCCGGGTGCGAACAATAAAGTTCTGTATGATGCTACCGCGACATCCGTAAAGAGATAGCTGAAATACATGGGAAAGAGAATCAGATTGCCCCACACCATCACTGTACTGCCAGCAAGCATACTGCCAATGATTACATACTTCACCCAAGGCTCTCGGAAGAGATAACTCACCCCACCTTTGAGAAGTGATGTGTATTCACTCATTGTTGGTCGTGCTTGACCTCTTTTCTCCTCTTGAACTTCTGGGAGGTCTCTAACGACATTGAAAGCTACTATGGCAATCACGATTGATAGTACTCCCTGTAATTGGAAAACCCATGCACGACCCAATATTCCAGCTAATATTCCACCTGGAATTAATGATAAAGTCGCAACGATTTGGAAAATCATTCCTAGCCTTGCTTGGAAGATGCCGTATTGCTTCCTATCGAAATCCCCTGGAACAGCAACTCGATAGTTATTATCAAACCAAGCTCCAAGCGCTCCGCTTTGTTGCGAGTTGGCAAACCCTTGAAGTATATATATTGCGACTAGATACATGAGTGGGGAAGATGAAGTAACATTCGCGACCATGAAATAAGAAACCGCATAGGTGACGAATGCTGATGCGATAATGAATCGTTGTCCAAGCCAGTCACCAATCGCACCTGTTGGATAATCTAGTAGAGTCTGTACGGTCATCTGAATTACTACAAGAGTTCCAACGAGCCCCAAACCTTGGATGTAATCACCTTGACCAACTGCTTCTGCGATAAATATCATGAAGAAGGTAGTGCTGATCATTACAGTCAAAGAAAAGAGGGGCATAAGAATAGACATAATCCGGGCTAATCTAATTACATTATGATTAGCATCTTCTAGACCAAAGAATCTCTTCGACACCTCCATTTCTATTACCTCCGAGTTTCTAGAGAGTGCCATGATAATGAAATATGGATATTCCTACTAGAGGTAAGTAGTAAGGACAGAGTATTGGACTCAAACTTGTTCTCTTGCTTTTTCATGATATTCACCTTCGTGATACATTGTGTGAGCTAATGAATTATATAAAGGTTTGCTATCCAAACCAATTATCATATTTTTGTTTAGATAACAAAAAGTTTGTGGTTAGAAGCTTTTTTGAATAAACCTAAATTGATGATGGAATGCACTCCTGTTTCTACTTCGACAGACATATTACTGACCCAGTTTGGAGGCAGATACATCCTGAAACAATTCTGGAGGAGAACAAGAGTGGATATCAAACGAATTGCAGTACTAGGCGCAGGACAGATGGGAAATGGTATCGCCCAAGTATGCGCACAAGCAGGTTATGAAGTGAAAATGCGAGATATCGATCAGAAGTTCATTGATGGCGGGCTTGCGACAATCAAAAAGAATCTTGAACGAGGACTCGCAAAGGGTAAGATAACGCAGGAAGAGATTGATGCAGCCATGAGCAAAATTCATGGTGTTCTTGACCTTAAAGAAGCAGTAAAGGATGTAGACCTGGTCATCGAAGCCATTCCAGAGATAGTCAAACTAAAATTAGATACATGGAAAGAGGTGGATTCAACGGCACCAGAGCATGCTATACTCGCCTCTAATACATCGAGCATTAGCATCACACAAATGGCGGCTGTCACTAAGAGACCTCAGAAGTTCATAGGTATGCACTTCTTTAATCCAGTCCCAGTCATGGGCATTGTAGAGATAATCAAAGGTCAGGCTACAACTGATGATACGGTCAAAGTCATTGAGGATGTTTCACACAAGCTAGGAAAGAAGACAGTTTTAGTGAATGAAGCTCCTGGCTTTGCAGTAACCCGTCTTCTAGTTCCAGCACTTCTTGAAGCAGTATTCGCGATTCAAGAAGGAGTTGCTACAGTTGAGGACATGGACTTGGCTATTAAGTTGGGTCTGAACTGGCCAATGGGACCACTAACACTTGCAGATTTTGTTGGTCTCGATACAATGCTATACATTGCAGACTACTTCGTTGATGAGTTCAAGGATAGTAAATATCGTGCTCCAGCACTGCTAAGAAAGATGGTTCGAGCTGGGTGGGTCGGCCGAAAATCTGGCATGGGTTTCTATGATTATTCAGGAGAAACTCCAGTTCCAAACAGATTCTAAGAGGATGTGGGAAGCGTTTCGCTGCTTCCCCCCAATCTTATCTAACTCTAACTCGGACAGCTATCAACCTTATTAGCGTTGAATAGCATCAGCAATGGGTGAGCTCTATGAAATATGAAGAAAGTCAGTATATTGGCTTTGATGGTTTGAAAATGCATATGTCCGTCTGGCTTCCAGACGATGACAGACCTAGAGCTCTCCTGATTGCCATTCATGGACTTGGTGGTCATGGACACATACTCAAGAATATCGGAGAGTACTTTGCTGACCGGGGTTTTGCTGTTTTCGCTCCTGATATGAGAGGTTTCGGGCACTATTCAGGTCTCAAAGGACATGTGATGAGTTTTGATGAGTATATTGAAGATATGTACAACATTGTGATGCAAGTCAAGGATCGCTTTCTGAATAAAATCACATTTCTTTTGGGGCATTCTCTTGGAGGGCAACATGTTATTCGTTATGTCGCAACATACCCTAAAGCCGTAGATGGAATGATATTGGAATGTCCCGGGGTATCTGAGAATTTAGATATATCACTTGGAAAATACATTGCAGGTAGAATCTTATCCATCTTCAATGTCAAAAGATATTTCGCAAGTGGTATAGATGTGGAATTTGCGTCGCATGATAAGAATGTGGTCGAGGAACACCGAAGTGATCCTCTGCGCTTTGACATGGTAACAGCCAGATTTGGCATTGAAGGATTGAAAGCTGCGAAAAGAGCCATGGCGTGTGCTCCAGAGATTACTCTACCTGCATTAGTTATGCAGGCGGGAGACGATAGAATGGTCAAAGCTGAGAAAACCAAAGAATTCTTTGACTCACTCGGGTCTAAGGATAAGACATGGCTATTTTATGATGGCTTCTATCATGAACTACATGGGGAGATAGAAAAGGACCGTGTCCTTGGAGATATAGATAAGTGGCTGGAAGTTAGACTTCCAACCTAATTTCAAGACTTATCTCTGAAGTATCCAAAGATTTTGTGAGGCGGAATTATCAAGGCGGGAATACAAGTTAGTACCACTATCGCCCAATCTCCAACATCAAGAGGTACAGTTTGGAACAGAGGTTGCATAACTGGCAAATAGATAGTTGCAAGAGTCAATACCACAGATATGAGAACAGCCCCAATGAGATACTTTGACTCTCGTATTGTTGTCCTCCATACTGGATGGTATTCGTCTCTACAGTTCCAGACGAAGAGAAGTTCGAACGAAACAACATTAGCGAAGACAGTTGTTCGAGCGTGAGTCAGAATATCGTGCCATAGAAGTCCACTAGGAGCAAATCCAGTAGACCATTCCATTTCTGTAAGAAGAGGACCTGTAACACCGGGTATTACTCCTCCACTTAGTCGCCATATTGAATACAGAAACACACTTGTTGAAGCAATGAACGCAAAGAATCCTGCGATTAGAATGAATGTTATCATTCCTCTATCCATCATTTTGGCACCAGGCTTTCTTGGTGACCGATCCATTACTCCCTTCTCAGGAGGATCAACACCAAGCGCTAGAGCCGGAAAGCCATCTGTAGCTAGATTAAGCCAGAGGATTTGTATGGCTGTAATTGGCAGAGGAAGACCTATCATAATTATTGTGAATACTAGAAATACTTCGTCAAAGTTCGCAGCCAGTAAAAATCTAACGAATTTACGAATATTAGAGTAAATCTCTCTTCCTTTTTCGACAGCAGATACTATTGTGCTAAAGTTGTCGTCTGTAAGGATCACGTCAGACGCTTCCTTTGTAACATCAGCTCCACGAATGCCCATGGAGATTCCAACGTTGGCTGCTTTAATAGCAGGAGCGTCATTCACACCATCTCCTGTCATAGCAACTACTTGATTAGATCCTCGGAGGGCATTAACAATCAGTAGCTTGTGCTCAGGAGCGACTCTGGCAAATACATTACATCTTTGGACAGCACCATGGAAATCTGCTTCCGACATGTCATCAATTTCAGCACCAGTAATGACCTGATCATCAGATTCGATGAGACCTACCTCACGAGCGATAGCTTTTGCAGTGAGTTTATGATCGCCAGTGATCATTATTGGTCGGATGCCTGCTTTCTTACAAGTTCGAATAGCTCCATGGACTTCATCTCGAGGTGGGTCAATCATTCCCACCAGGCCCACAAAGATCATATTCTTCTCAACCTTCTCAGGCTCCCAATCAGGTATCTCTTCAGGGATTGGTTTGTAGGCCAATGCAAGCACTCGCAGTGCATTTTCTGCGAAATCAGCGTTTTTCTTCAATACATCTCTTCGAATCTCATCAGTGAGTATATCGATAGATCCGTTATGAGTAATATGCGAGCACAAAGTAAGGAGTATCTCAGGAGCACCTTTTGAGAAGGCATAATAGTTGCCAGCGCTATCGATATTGATAGCGGTCATTCGTTTCCGAGCAGAATCGAATGAAATCTCAGAAACTTCCTCATATTTCCGTAAGGTGTCCTTATGCATAATGCCGCCCTTTTCAGCAACAACGAGCAGTGCTCCTTCTGTGGGGTCCCCAATCACAGACCAATCAGCTTTTCCAGAGGGATCATTTTGTAGCATCGTGTTACTGCATAACTGACCTATTTCAAGAAGGGTTCTGAGATTTGAATCAAATTCAATCTCTACTCTATTACCTTCAACTGTGAATTCTCCTTCTCGATTATAGCCAACACCACTAACATCAATAGTTCTATCATCTACATAGATAGCTTTCACGGTCATCTCGTTCTTGGTGATTGTCCCAGTTTTGTCTGAACATATGATAGTTGTTGAGCCAAGAGTTTCAACACTAGGAAGTCGTCGTACAATGGCATTCTGTTGAACCATCCTTTGCACTCCAATCGCCAAGGTTATTGTTACAACTGCAGGTAATCCTTCAGGGATTGCAGAAACAGCTAGGGCAATTGAAGCCATTAATTCCTCAATCAAGCTGTCTGAAACATTTTTGAGGATCTCTGCAGCGAAGACAATGATACACATGGCGATAATTACTACACCAAGCTTCTTTCCTAAGTCATCAAGGTCAATTTGAAGAGGAGTCAGTGTCTTGTCGCTTTCTTGAACCATCTCAGCTATCTTTCCAAACTGCGTCTTCATACCTGTTTCTGTTATAATTGCCCTTCCCTTTCCTGCTGTGATCGTGGTCCCTTGGAAGACCATATTCTTCATATCTCCAACAACAGGTCGCTGAAGAAGAATTGTATCGGAAACTTTCCTAACAGCAATGGACTCTCCTGTTAGTGGAGCTTCATCAGCTGAGAATCCAACGGCATATACTACTCGTCCATCAGCAGGGATTAAATCACCAGATTCTAAACTGATAAGGTCGCCAGGTACTAAATCCCTAGACTCAATATCTTTCCAATATCCATCTCTCATAGCTCGAGCAGTTGGCGCAGCCATCTGCTTTAATGCTTCAAGAGCTTGCTCAGATTTGTATTCCTGTACAAAACCAAAAATCGCATTGAAAATAACAATAGCAGTGATTACGAATGCATCAATTATACCACCTTCTTCAGCCCCAGGCATAAAGGAAGTCAGAACTGAGATCACGATCGCGATAAGTAATATTATCACCATAGGGTCTAGGAACTGGTTGATAAACATCCTAAGTGCACTAATTCCACCAGTTTCAACAAGCTCATTATGACCATAGATTTCTAAACGCCGTTCTGCTTCTTCAGAAGATAGTCCCTCATCAGTGGTATCAAGGGTCTTCTTGACATGGTCTATATCATTAGAATACCAATGACCTTCATCCATTTTGTCTTCTCCGAGTGAGAATAACAAACAAGAGTTACTCAGGGGCTGAACTCGAAGAATCCGTAAGAAAAATGTACCGGAACGGACATTTCACATTGCGAAAGAAATAAGAACTCTGTAAATAAGCGGCCTGGTTGAGAGAGAGAATATGACTGAGAAAACAAAGTATAGTTTCAAGTGTCTGGAAAGAGAGTGTGAAACTCAGGCATGTCATACCAGAGAACAGATTCGGATTACTCTGGGTGACATATCACGATGGACTACATCAGGACAATTAGAACATGTCATCGATAGATTTGTGATATTTCCTGACAAGGATGAGCCAAATCATCTAGCAATCGCAGCATTTCAAAGACCTCTAAAGGAAAACCCCGAAAAGGCTGCTTGTATATTTTACAATGAGGAAACAAAAAGCTGTGGGATAACATATTCAAAACCGATTTCGTGTCGAACATATCCCTTGGAATATGATGGCAGCAAATTCTATGTAAGCGATAAGAACTGTCCCGGAGTTGGAAAAGGAGAGATAACCAAGGAGTCACTCACGGACGCGAAGAACCTAGCTCAGCAGGAATACAATGAGAGAATGTTTACACGACATGTCCTGCCAGGTTTCTACTCAATCATAATGAATACAATCGCAATTCAGAATCAGATGGCTATGAGAAATTTGTCTGATGAAGATAGAGCTAAGCTAGAGGAACTTATGTCAAAGGCAGTCCCCGAGGGACCAAGTCCGGATTCTCCACAGACTGAATCAGCAGATTCGTCTGAAAGTGATGCAACATCTAAGTCAGACATCAATGATGAATAGGTTTCTTGGAGTATAGGTTAAAACCTCGAGACCATCAGATGTTATAACCACAAGGTCTTCAATACGCACTCCGAATTTCCCTTCCATATAGATACCAGGTTCTATGCTATGAGTCATTCCAGGTTCTAGTGACTGAGAATTCCCTCTAACTAGGTAAGGTGGTTCATGAACTTCAAGACCAATTCCGTGTCCAAGTCTATGAGTGAAATAATCACCATATCCTTCCTCCTGAATCAGTCGTCGAGCAATGCCATCTGCGGCACCACACGCCATCCCAGGTTTAATCTTCTCAGTAGCTGTTTCTAGTGCATGTAGTACAATCGAATACACTTTCTTTTGCTCATCAGTAGGTTCTCCAACAACTCCTACACGCGTCATATCAGTGTTATAGCCAGCAATTGAGCAGCCACAATCCATTAGCACCATTTCGCCTTCAAGGAGCTCCTCAGTTCCTGATCGTGCATGAGGAAGTGCAGTCTTCTCATCGAATTGAACTGCTGCGAAAGTTTGACTAGCGCCTTGCCGGGCAATTTCATTTTGGACGACTTGCATAAGCTCATTTTCAGTTACACCGATGGATGCTTGCTCAAAGGCCTTTGTGACAGCTTTGTCAATAATCTCTCCAGCATTTTTCATCAATTTGATTTCTTCTTTGCTTTTTATGAGCCGCATATTATCAATCTGTGCAGATAATGAAGAGGTCCTCTTGAACCCACCAATTGCCTTCTCAAGACTCCAGTAGATACCTAATGGAAGATTGTCATCAAAGATACCTTGAAGACCTACTTTACTTGGCTTGAGAGTTTCAGCGATTAATTTGAATGGATCATCTTCCTCGCCCCAAGGAATGAAGTCCTTCACCCAAGTGTTGTTCTCATGGTCAGACACTTCAAAGGATGGAGCAATGATGGTAGGGTTGCCTTCACGTGTTATTAGCAGTGCTACTAGACGTTCGTGCATCTGATAAGAAGATCCTGTAAGATATTGATAATTAGGAGAAGGTGTCAACAAAGCAAAATCAGCATCTACACGTTCCAACAAATGTCGGACTTCGTCATACCTTCTACGATATATGTTCTCTTCGAGCATAATTCAGCTCTCACTAGGTTGCTCTATGTAAATTCATTCTTGATATTTTCTATGGTTGGACTAATTGCACTCTAGAAACAGTATTAATAGGGAGTGTGCGTGGCGCACCTCTAATATTCTCGGAGAGAAGTCAAAAGTGCATGAAAAAGAGGAAGCAACACCAGATAGACTCCCATCTAGTGTCTATGTGGTTGGAGCGCTGACTCAATTTGCTCTTGGGCTTCACGCTCCATTTCTCAATACCTATCTACTTGACATGGGAGCTAATTATGCGGAACTGGGTACATTTAGAAGTGTAGGGAACATTGCACCTACCATCCTGCAGCCAGCATGGGGAGCGACCTCAGACAAAATTGGTTCGAACAAAGCTTTCGTAGCCTTTGGTACTCTCACGGGACTTTTCATGGTTTTCCTCTTTTTGTGGGCAGAAACACCGATTCACATGATAGTCATGTATGGAATTCAATCCATTCTATTCAGTATTCAAATACCAACATGGCAATCCCTTATTGCAGGTTTGATGGGAGAGGAAAATCGAGGCAACGAACTTGGAAGATTGGGGGTCATTACTAATGTAGCATCTCTTAGTGCGACTTTAGTTTCAGGGTTCTTAGCAGGATTCCCGTTCCTAATTAGCTTCTTCCAGAATTCATTAGGGAGCATTGGTCTAATTCTGTTCCCTCCCGTTGAATCTTGGAGAGAAACCTATTATCTACCATTTTATTTCACTGCAGTCATTGGGATCATAGCATCGATTCTATCAATAAGAATTCAAGAAAATATGCATCATATAAGTAAAGAACGCACTTTCCCGCCTATTCTGAAACTCCTTTCACAACCAGGCAACTTTAGACAATTTGCATTTGTAGCAGTGTTCTTTTCCTTCGCGATGTCTATGGCTTGGCCTTACTTCATCGTTGTTCAAAGGCAATGGCTAGGAAATACACTTTTGGAGATTGCCATCGCTTCTGCAATAATGACGATATTTACAGTTATCTTCTCAATACCTTTTGGAAAATTAAGTGACCGAGTAGGGAGGAAACCATTGATTATTCTTGGCCGTGGATTTCTGTTTCTTGTCCCTATCATGTATGCTTTAGCGATTCCAATCGCCAGTTTCCTATCAATCCCGGGGGTATGGGTAATCTATACTGCAAATGCGATAGCTGGATTTTGTACTGCTGCCTCTATAAATGCGATTACTGCTTACATCTACGATGTTGCACCCATAAATGAACGGGGAGCACATCTGTCTGTATATAATACATTTACGGGAATTATCCTTCTTTCAGGTTCGCTGATTGCAGGATTGGTCGGCGAAGCTTTGGTCCTGTTTATCGGTGACTATATGGCAGTATTCTGGATGTTGATGATTAGCGGCATCTTGAGGTTCATTACCTCTTTCTTCTATCTTCTAATAAAAGAGCCAAAGACCTACAAATCAACACTATGGAAAGAATTACGGATATTCGTTCAGAATAGAAGGCATGATACAGACACGATTCAAACTCATTGATGAACAAACTTAAAGACGAGATATTGTTTGATTCACACAATGCAATATGAGGTAGGACTGCTTGAAGAAGTTACAGAATTTTGAAGAAGGCTGGAAGGTTGAGATAAGAAGAGGCCTTCTTCAATATGCAGTCCTAGCAATTGTCAAGCGTCATGAAGATGGCATTCATGGATATGGTATTGCGCGAGAACTAGCTGATAAAACAGATGGTCTCTTGGAGGTAAAAGAGGGAACACTATACCCAATTCTTCACAGATTAAAGAAAGAGAGATTACTCAATGACAGGAAAGAAAGATCGGAAGCAGGTCCTGCTCGAAAAGTGTATGTACTTACTGGCGAAGGTGACCGAGTGTATAGAGAGCTCTCTTTTATTCTTAGTGAGATATTCGAAAAGCTGGAGGTTTTGAGAGATTGACCAAAGACGAAGCATCGCGAGAAATTGAGGTGTATCTAAAGAAAGTTAGCAGAGAATTACCAGATTCATTTGAAACAGACGACCTTATCGAGGATATCAGAGTACATATCCTCGAATCGCTTCAAGACAAGCAAAACAAGCACCCAGAGATTGATTCTCTTACTCTCGTTAGAGAAGTCCTTTCAGCCTTAGGTCAACCAGAAGAAATCGCACAGGAATGGGGTATGGTTCAACCTGTTGCGGATGAAGAGGAAGATCAAGATTCGCAGCTGATAAAGACAATAGGTAGACAAGTAATTGCAATCGTTGTCGTAATTGCAGCTGCATGGTTCATCTCAACGATTCCGAATAGTATAGTCGACTTTTGGACAGCATTCATCATCCTAATGGTTTTCGTTATCGCAGAATATTTCTTGAGAACTTGGCAAAGAACTGAGGTATCAAGAATCGAAGCAGATGCAGAAAAGAAACGCTAAAGATGACCTTTATTCTATCTTCATAATATGGAAATTAAGACTGAGTATTTTGCAAAGGCATCTCGAGATCTTACAAGCGATGTTCTCGAAAAAGTGCAGAATTTCATAGATGACCATAGGTACATCAATCACATCGTGGTCGCCACCACAGAAGGAGCCACAGGATTGGTGTTTGCTGAAGCTTTTGGATCAAGAGCGATCGTTGTGACGCACCATTCTGGATTTAGACACCCGAATCAAAACGAGATAGACCAAGAGAAGAAGGAAAGAATTCAGAAGTTAGGAGCTGTAATTCTCACAGCAACTCATGCTTTTGCAGGAATCGCTAGGGGCCTTAGAATCGCACTAAAGACCTATTCGACAACTGAGATAGTAGCATATGTATATCGAACTTTTGGAGAAGGAACAAAGGTATGCGCAGAAATCGCTATGATGGCTGCAGATGCAGGTCTTATTCCAGTGGACAAGGATGTGATATGCGTTGCAGGAACAGGTAGAGGTGCAGATACAGCATGGTTGGTGAAACCAACAAACACAAACACATTTACAGACTTGAAGATGCGTGCGTGTATCTGTAAACCACTTGATTTTTAGAGCGCAAACTCGCTCATCTGTTCCAAGAATTTCTGCTGATCTTTTGAGGGTTTCTCGGGGATATGGATTTCCACGCGAACAAGTTGATCACCCTTTCGGCCGTCATTTGTATGGACACCTTTATCCTTCATTCGAAGAACGGTCCCGCCTTTGGTTCCTTTCTTGACCTTTAGCTTGCTTGACCCCCACATCGTTGGAACTTCAATTTCTCCCCCAAGAACAGCAACAGAAAAGGGAATGTCAGTCTCTAGGAAGACGTGCAATCCTTTTCTTATGAATTGGTCATGCTCTGCAACTTCAAAGAGTATTATCAAATCACCAGGAGAACCACCTCTAGGACCGGCATTTCCGCCTCCTCGAATTCTCTGCATCATCCCATCTTCGATACCCGGAGGCAGGGGGAATTTTAACTCCTCGCGTGTTGTTTCAAGCCCAGCGCCATTACATTGTTTGCATGGAGTTTCTATGCTTTGACCCATACCATGGCAAGTTGGGCATGTTTGTGACACCTGCATGAATCCGCCCATAGTTCGAACCACTTGACCGCGTCCACCACAGGTCCTGCATCTTACTGGCGAAGTCCCGGGTTCTGCTCCAGAACCAGAGCAAGTGTTACAGGAAACTTTTCGTCGAATTGCTACCTCTTTTTCAACTCCAAAGAAAGCTTCCTCAAATGTCAGAGGGATTCGTAACCGGAGAGATTCGCCTTGAGGAGGACCTCTCTGGGAGAAACCTCTATCCATCCCACCAAATCCAAATCCTCTGAAAATTTGATCAAATATAGAACCAAATCCGTCCATGTTGATGCCTTCGAAGTCTGCAGTCCCATAGCGATCATAGTTCGCACGTTTCTCGGGGTCACTTAAGACGTCATAAGCTTCATTGATAGACTTTAAACGCTCTTCAGCCGCCTTGTCAGGATTCCTATCAGGATGCAGTTCCTTGGCAAGCTTTCTATATGCTTTCTTGATCTCCTCTTGTGTTGCGTTTTTGCTAACGCCTAGGAGGTTATAGTAATCATCACTCGCCAAGGATTCTCACCAGTTTTATTAATCAAGGTCTTCAAAGTCTACATCAACAACATCTTCTTCAGAAACGTCC
>JAEORN010000068.1 GCA_016840825.1 Candidatus Thorarchaeota archaeon
CCGTCAGAATCCAGCATGTTAGGGTCGGTATGGCTATTGAATATCTCATCATTATCAGCGATACCGTCATCGTCTGAATCTTCATCTAGTGGATTAGTATCATAGACGTTTACCTCATCCCCATCACTAAGATTGTCGAAGTCAGAATCTGGATTCTCTGGGTCTGTTCCTGCATCAATCTCTTCCTTGTCATTTAAACCATCATCATCAGTATCTGCATTTGTGGCATTTGTATGGTAGACTTGCCATTCTTCCCAATCTGATAGATTATCTCCATCAGTATCAGAATTATTGACGTCTGTTCCGAGTTCGAGTTCTACCTTATCGTTGATCATGTCCCCATCAGTATCTGCAAGGTTAGGGTCACTTCCATACTGATTTACCTCATCGCCATCACTCAGTAAATCTCCATCGCTGTCCCAATTTGTTGGATTGGTGAGTGTCACATAGGTTTCGTCATAGTCACTTATCCCATCTGAATCGGAATCTGTTCGTGCTGGATTAGTGTGATAGACCATATATTCATCATAGTCACTAATACCATCATCATCTGAATCCATGTCTAGTGGTGATGAACCAGCCAGTTTGACCTCTACGCCATCACTGAGCAAATCGCCATCTGTATCACTATTTGTCGCGTTACTGTGATAACCGTACACCTCAAGCCCGTTTGAGAGGCCATCTCCATCCATGTCAAGGTCATAGTCAGATGTACCGTTCATGAAGGTGCTATATAGAGCTGGGTCTGTACCGAGGTCATTTACTTCAAATCCGTCATACAGTGCATCTCCATCAGAGTCCATGAGCAATGGGTCAGTACTATACGTGATGACCTCCTCGTAGTCGTTTAACTGATCCCCATCGCTGTCTGCTTCTAATGGGTCAGTCGAGTATGTATTTACTTCGAGCCCATCTGATAGTCCGTCATTGTCCGAGTCTGCATCTCCAGGTGATGTATCATAGACATAGACTTCGTCGCCGTTCCCAATCCCATCACCATCAGAGTCGACATCATAGTCCAAATCGAAACCGTTCGTCATGTCAGTGAGTGGGTCTGTCATGGTTACATTGAGCTCAATATAGTCATCTAAGAGGTCACCATCCGTATCGTTTAGGAGTGGGTTTGTACCAAAGTCATGATACTCCTGTCCATCTAGAAGTAAATCGTCATCTGTATCTTCATCTAATGGATCTGAGCCAACAGCAATCTCATCTGCATCATCTAGTTCGTCACCATCACTATCAGGATCATTAGGATCTGTTTCATCATTGTCTACAATTCCATTCCTGTTCAGGTCCTCGTACCCATCCAGGAGCCCGTCACCGTCAGTATCGTCGTTTGTGGCATTCCACCCTGCAGAAATCTCCAAGCCATCTCGAATGAGGTCATCATCACTGTCCCAGTCGGTGGGGTCTGTATCATAGGTGCGAAGTTCTTCGATGTTAGTAAGTCCATCATTATCCTTATCGTCTGCACCGTCAAGGATTCCATCATCATCCGAATCATTATCTAATGGATCGGTCTTGACGTCTAGGATCTCTTCGGAGTCTGTGAGTTGGTCATTATCTGAGTCTGCAACAAGTGGGTCGGTGTAGATGGCTGGATTGGAGTCACCGGTCAGTCCATCAGGGTCATTTATACCATCATAATTCATCTCTTCGAGATTGGTAAGATTATCATTATCGAGGTCTTCTTCCCAATCATATATGCCATCATCATCTGTGTCATTATAGGTCGGATCAGTGTGGGTCGCGAATACTTCGAACCAGTTGGGGAGCTGGTCGCCATCCTCATCATCGTAATAGTCAGAGACCCCTACAACGCCTCCTGAGTCCCATAGAGTCGGGTCTGTATATGTGATGTACAATTCGATTCCATTGGATAGGTCATCCCCGTCCAAGTCCTCATCATAATCGGTTATCGAGTCATCATCACTATCTTTATCGTTAGGGTCAGTGCCAAGGATATTCACTTCGTCCCCGTCTTTGACCTGGTCATCATCTGTATCAGGGTTTCTTGGGAGGGTGTTCGTTACAAATAGCTCGTCGTAATTTGTTAGTCCATCGAGGTCAGAGTCCTCTAAATCATCCGTTAATGCATCACCATCGGTGTTGGGGTTTGTTGGGTCGGTCTTTGTGAGATAGATTTCCTGACCATTCGTGAGGTTGTCACCATCATCGTCCCAGTCGTAGTCTCCGATAATGGTATCAAAGAAGTTGGCATCCAGAGCCACTGAGGCATTCCAGTATTTTATCTCGTCAGGGTCTCGAATACCATCTAGGTCAGAGTCTGCACGGGTCGCGTTTGTGCCGTAGGTATTGATTTCAAGTCCATCACTCAAGGTATCGCCGTCAGTATCTGACTTGGTCGCATTGGTGAAATACACAAGAACCTCGTCATCATCAGTGACTCCGTCTAGGTCAGTATCTACAGAATTGGGGTCTGTCTTGTAGATATCAACCTCATCACCATCAAGCAGCGAATCCCCGTCGCTATCCGGATTAGTGGCGTTAGTCTGATAGGTCATGACTTCTCTGTAATCGTTGAGATTATCGTGATCCGTATCTGTGTCAGATACGTTAGTACCATAGGTATAGTATTCATCGTAGTCATTGAGCTGATCACCATCAGTATCGGCTTTGGTGGGATTAGACTTGACGATAGTGACCTCTTCCCAGTCACTCAACTGGTCATTGTCGGTGTCTGGATTCGTGGGTGAGGTCTTCCAAATCTTGACCTCTTCCCCATCAAGTAAGAGGTCATCGTCAGAGTCCGGGTCATGCACATCAGAGCCTACCTGAATTTCCTTCCAGTTGGCTAGGTTGTCGCTGTCCTCGTCATCGTAATAGTCCGAAATGGAATCATTGTCTGTGTCCACATCATTTGGATCTGTAAGGGTAGTCCTGACTTCCTGCAGGTTCGTTAGGCCATCACCATCATTATCATCCTGTGCATCATTGATACCATTGTTGTTCGTATCAGAATCAAGCGGGTCAGTCAGAGTGATATTGTTCTCCTCATAGTCAGTGAGCGCATCGGAGTCTGTGGATTGGGCATTCGGGTCAGTTCCTAGATAGACTTCCTGCCAGTCTGTTAGCTTGTCATTATCACTGTCTGAATCATTTGGATCAGTACCATAGGTGACCACCTCTGCGAAGTCGGAGAGCTTGTCATTATCGCTGTCAGGATTATTCGGATCAGTGCCATACGTCAGCACTTCATCCCCATCTTTTAATCCATCATTATCCGTGTCCGAGTCATTGTAGAGCGTTCCCTCAATGTTATTCTCCCGAGCATCTGCGAGTCCGTCCTTATCGAAGTCCCGACCATATGCTGAGAGACCTCCTAAGGTATTCGTGATGAAGAACTCGTCAGTAGAGTCTGCATCAAGGTCTCCAATGTCAAGAAGCCCACTCTGAGCATTAATCTGGGTCGAGGATACAAAGTATCCTGTTGCGTTATAGATGGTTGTCGGTCCGCCATTCTCTGCAACAAGGAGTTGAGGTTGTACAGTCCCGCCAATGTTTGCAGTCAACAGGTTGCTAATGGAGGCAGATAGTGTCTTGTTCCACTGAAGATCTGCAGTAGTATTATAGATACGGACCTCAGCACCTGCGGTTCCCACGATGAGTTCGTTACCAGCAGCTGCCATCAGGTCCGCCACATCAATCGCAGTGACCGCATCACCCAGCGTAAGGGAGTGTATGGTGGTCCCATTGATATCAATTACTTTCAGATGTCCACCTGCATCACCATAGATGATGTCTGTAGTGCCAGTTCCCTTGATGTAGGCGAGTTTCACGATATTCAGAGAGTCAGTGGCCTGTGTGTTAAAGGCAACAGTGCCATCATGATCAAGGTAGGTCACATTGTTCAGTAGCGAACCTGCAAGGACCTCTTCATTGGCATCCACATCTGCATTTGCAGCATCCAGGTGTCTAATTGCAGAGTTACTGGTGAAGTTCCAGTTCTGAGTTCCTCCCAGTTCAAGGGCATACACCCTGTTATTCTCAGTCCCAGCAATGAGTTCATCGAACCCGTCATTATCTACATCCGCTCCCACAACAGTGCGTACCCCACTGGGGAGAGCGATATCAGCAATGATACTTGTATCGACCTTGACAACGAGTACTCCGTCCGCTGTTCCAATCAACACCTCACTATCTGCAACTGCATCTGTATTCACCTCTGCGAGGGAATATGCGGTTGTACTAAGGTTCAACTGAGATATCTTGAAACCGTTGTCATCAAAGAAGAACAACGTCCCATTGCTCGTGATTACAGCGACCTCCTGCTTAGCATCGAGGTCATAATTTCCAACAGCAATATCGACTATCTGCGACCCTGTCGTATTCTGCCAGACCAGTGCGGTTTCGAATGGAGCAATATCTGCGAGGGTCATAGGTCCTGTCTGTAGGTCAAACTGAGCATCAGTCGGTCCTGATACAGTTCCCTGTAGTCCAAAGACCACACAGACGAAGAGTGCTGCAAGTATGAGTTGGTACGATTTCATCACTCACTTTCTCCTCTTGGTTTCTTTTTCCAAGGTTTCACCTGAAAGTAATCGAAGAAGTCTGCTTCGACGAGGCGAACTTCCTCAAAAGGCAGGTTGTTCGCATTCAACTCTTTGATTATCGGAAGGACATTATCCATGGGATTATCTATGAAGAGCTTCAATGCATTTCGACCTGCTTTAGCATAATATTTCACACCCGGTAACGTAGTCACTCTATCTACCAACCAAGATGATAGGTTAGGCAACAAGACTTGTAGTGCCTCTCCCTTTCCAGGGAGGGTTGTGATGAGCTCTTGGGGTGTTCCAAATTGACTCACTAGTCCATCTTCTAGAAGGGTAACTCGTGTACAATAGTCTACAATCTCAAGATCATGGCTGATGATTACCATCGTTGTGCCCAGCTCGAAATTCAGCATCTTGAGATAGTTTAGGGTCTCGTGACGAAGGTGAGCGTCTAGACCTGTGGTGGGTTCATCTAACAGCAACACAGGAGGGTCATGGATCATTCCAAGACAGATAGAGACCCGCTTTCTCTCTCCACCAGAGAGCTTGGAACTGGTCTTGGTCATGAGGTCCTCATCAAATCCCAGAATTTCTAGGATGTTGCGAGCACGTTTCTCAATCTCCTTTGGTTTGAGTCCATAACAGCGTCCAAAGAACTGAGCATTCTCCAGCGCACTAAAGTCCCAATACATACTGAGATGTTCTATCTGCGGAACATATCCAACAAGGAGTGATATCAGATACCGTTTCTTGGTGACATCATAACCACCAACATATGCTTGGCCATCAGTTGGATCAATCTGACCGGTGAGTACTCTGAGGACCGTTGTTTTTCCTGCACCTGAGGCTCCTATGATACCGAGGAATTCCTTTTTGTTGGCATAGAAAGACACTCCTTTCAATGCATAGAAGTCACCAAAGGCAACCTTGAGGTCCTGAATGTCAATCTCTCGTTCCGGACGCGTGGACATTTCAGATACCTCCTACTCGGTCACTAACACTCTCGAATTCTTTTCGAGCCCGATCTAAGTCCGCAAGGAAACCTCTGAGTGCCTCAACCTTCTGAATACGGTCTATATCTTCACGATTGATGAGTTCATTCATCATTGATATTGTCGCGAGGTACATGTTGAGAGTATTATCAATGTCTTGAGATAGTATTGTATCAATTTCAGGTATCCTGTATCTACGTCTTCTCTTAGACCTGTTCCAATAGAGAAGTGCCATCAGACTACCAAATATTCCAATCGATGTGACATATGCCACCTGAACCAATGTTAAGAGCGGCCCAGGACCATTTGTGGTATTCGTAGTATCTGGCTTATAGAGTTCGAATGTGATACTTGCATAGGTGCCCGCATATTCCTCCCTGAGGATGATGAAGATTCCACTCACAACTCCCTCATCTTCCCAATATGCTGGTACAAACTGTGAAGAGTATAGGCCATTCCCAACAAATCCTGCGATGAAAAATGAGAGGCTCCCGTTTGGTAATTCAAAAGCAATAGCTACAAAGAGATCATTCACAGGGTTTCCATAATAATCACTGACATCCAGATTCAGGTAGACACTTTTTCCTACTTCATACCTTGTAGTGTTCTCAGCAAGGCTTGTGACAGTTGTTAATGTATTGAGAAGTAAGTATTCCACAAGATTATCGAGTACTATTGAATTATTGCACTTTACCAAGTTCTTATTCATAAAGACACGTGAAGATCCAAATAGTACAATTTCTGGTGCACTATCATCCAC
>JAEORN010000008.1 GCA_016840825.1 Candidatus Thorarchaeota archaeon
CTTTTCAAGCCCCCGTCTTGATTGCTTTATACGCCTTATGAATGATGAATTCTTGTTCTGATTTTTCTGGTAGTCTAATACAACCATTCGCAGCGAGAATAGAATCTGAAAATGGACATTCCTAAGCCAACAGTCAGATGAACCAATCCGCTCATTCTGAACCTGTTTTGGCATCGCCGAAAGCTATTGAATCTTTAGCCAATGAGGTATCTAGGATGAGGTTTTTCTGGTCGTTTTCGGGACTCCATGAGACTACCTGCCAGCGCAGTGTCTATCATGGCAATAGAGGGATAGACAACAGGTGCATGTTTGGCAGGTCCAATTAGAACGAAATCAGCGCCCAAGACTACTGGCATTAGATTCGAACCTACAAGTGCAGGAGTCTTTGCATCCTTGCCGAACTTCGGAACAAGCCCGTTCCATGTGCTAATTGCATTATGGGCACCATTGCCTACGGGATACCCATACTTGTCTTTAATCACCATCTGTGTTTTGCAGGCAATGCCAAGAGTGGGAAGATCCATGACTCCTGTATCTATGAGAATGTTAGAGATTCCAAGCTCCTGTGCCTTTTGAATGAGAGCATCAGCTAGCTCAACCCTCTTCGTAACAGAGATCAGGGCGGCTGTACTGAAGGTCAGGAGAAGCGCATTCTGAAGGCCAGTCTCCGTTATAACCTCAAGAAGTGGTTCCTTCGTATCTGGTGTGAGTGAGTTCAGGACAACTCTTTCGAGGAAGCCATTCTCTTGAGCTACTCGAATCCCAGCTGAATTCACAGTATGATCGCCTGATCCATCAATAAGAAGTGGAAATTCTGAGTTGTCTGCAAGGTATCTCAGATGCTTCTTCATTGCCATAGGGCTTGAGGCAACAACGTCAAGCATCGTGGAAATGCCCGTCTTCTCACTTAAACTCCGTAGCATGGAGAGGACTTCTTCAGTCTTGCCTTCATCGATATCTCCTGTTTCTGCATTTACAACAAGGCGATCTTTGGAATAGAATATTGAAGGGATGGCTACTGTTGGAATCATCCCCGGCATTCCACCAATCCGCACACCAGCGATTGTGAGAGTTTTTTGCGTAGAAGTATACTCGAACAGCTTCTGCACCTTCAGACCTCGACCACTGAGGCATTACTTAAGAATTATCTCAAGGTTCCTCGAGTGGTTAATACTCAGACAAGAAGTTGAAGAGACGAAAAATCAGGATTAGTACATTCATCAAATAGACAATTAGTTTAATATGAGAAAGATGGCAGATATAGAGTGGTCAAGTATCTGAAACGGAACGAGGAGGGCTTATTTGTGGCACTTGAAATCAAGGGTGAGAGAAAATCTCGATTTGCTGCAGTATTCATCATTGTAGTTGTAGTATCTGCGGGAATTATCATTCTAATGCCTTTTACAATTATTCGATCTGAATTCACACAAGTTGTTCGATATATCAACGTGGATTCACGTAATCCTCATCAATTGACCTATGAGCAACCTTCGCTGAATATTTCAATTGGATGGAGTTTTGCAGAGTATAAATGGCACAAGAATTGGTTGATAGACTGGGAGCAGGTGAATCTATTCCTGAATGAGCTAGAGTATTATGATGAGCAAGCGTATTGGTGCGAATACTATCGGATTGCTCCAGATGATTATGATTTTCACTTCTTAATTTGGTTCCAGAAAGCTGAGACTGAGTTTATGTTTCTCTATCTCTCCTGACACGTTCTACTTCCAATTATCAGATAGTATTTGCTGGAAATTTGAATAAAATCACCACACCATATAGCATATTTTGAGGTTCTAAGTATGATATTTGTGCTATTGTTTGAAGATGGAGGAAACTTGACATGAAAAATCTACCATTTGTACAGACGGCAGTGTTTTTTGATAAGAGATACGAGTTTGGAGGCAATCAACTAGCGACCTTTTGGAATGCAGAATTAAATAAAATCCTCTCAGACGATCAGATGCTCGGTATCACTCGAGAGATGAATTACTCCGAAACTACTTTTGTATTTCAATCAAAGAAGGCAAGTTGTTCAGCTAAAGTACGCATTTTCACTCCCGGAGAAGAAATCAAATTCGCAGGACATCCAACATTGGGAACTGCTTTTGTCTTAAAGCGAAAGAAAGTGATAGACTCGAAAGTCGATCGAGCAAGACTCGAACTAGGTCTTGGCCCCTTTGAAGTGGAATTTTTGGCTAAGGATCTCATAAGGATGAGGCAGAATCCCCCAGAATATCTTGAAGAACTAGACAATCCTATACCAGTTTTGAAGGCTATTGGACTTGCTGAAAAGTCGTTGTCCGAAGACTATCCTGTGCAGTTTGTATCTACTGGCAATCCATTCTTGATTATTCCCTTGAAGTCCCTAACTTCAGTTCAGAAAGCAGACCCAAATGGAAAAGAGATCATAAAGGCTCTTGAGGGAGTAACTTCTCCTGATGTTCTCATATTCAGTACTGAAACCATTCACAACGATTCACATGTACATGCTCGAGTGTTCGCTCCCGCTTTTGGAGTATTAGAAGACCCTGCAACCGGTAGTGCGGCAGGACCGTTGGGGGCATTTCTTGAGCACCATGATGTGATTCCAGCTCATACCCATGGAGAAGAATTCGTGATTGAGCAAGGATATGAGATGAATAGACCAAGCAAACTTAGAGCTCAGGTCGTTAAGAAGAAACAGAAGGTGGAAGTATTGGTCTCAGGGAGAGTTCGAGCCACCGCAGAGGGTAACTTCTATGTGATGAATTGAATAGAAAGCATCCAGCTAGTTCTGTCACTTCCCTCTTAGATTCCGAACTAATTCCCGATTAAGATAGGCACAAATCAGTCCAAATCCAAACACAAAAACAAGGATGATCAAGAAAACAAGAGGATTGTAGTAAGGCGCACCAGCAAGCACGAGAATCAGAGCAACGGTGATAATTGCAACGATAAACCTTGAGAGAGGAATCTCATTTTCCGGTTTTAATGGACCGTGCCAAATGGCCTCAGTTTCTTCTCTCGATGAATCCTCTCTAGTCACATGAAATCCCCAATATGCTCTACACACTAAGTATTTCGTTTGAGGGCGTATAAGTATTGGCGGCTAAAGAATCGTCACTCGATACATTCTACTTGACATAGGCTTTAGCTAAGATCTTCATGCATTCTTTGTTGCATATTTGAAACGTGATATTTCGTGGAGAAAGTCTGAGCCTTTCCCAAGAATGTCCATAGGATCAGTTACAATGTAAGTGACTCTATAGACCAAGCCAAACATGGTTTCAGCCCAAAAGAGAACCTCAGGTCGCTCGATGAACTCCTCGGCCCACTTCTCGCATACCTTGTCCATATAGGCATCTATCAGGTCTATATCATAGTCCTTATGGACATTGACTTCGAAGGAGTAGCGATACACCTCAGTTCCCTTGGTCAGACTCCTCAGACCATCTAAAGCCATTCTGACCTTGCTAGATTTCCCGACATCTTCATGGTATTCCCTACCTCTCTCTGCCATCAGATCATCAATCCTAACTCGGTAGTTGACAACCTGAGAATCCACAGTCTTGCTGTTGGGGACATACTCCTTAGTAAAATCAGGTAGTAGGAGCCGAGTATAGTTCAGGGTTATCTCTAATACAATTCCCTCTATGTCAGCAATCTTCACGTAGTCACCCACACGGAACGGTCTGGCACCGAGAACATAGAAACCACTCACCATATTTGAGAGAGCTTTGGAGAAGGCAAGACCCAGTGCTGTGCCAAACAATGCTCCGCCCGTAAGAACTGCGGCCCCTGGAATGAACGTCGTAGTGGTCAATATTGTAGTGATACCAACTGCAAAGAAGAGCAGTCGCAGCATCAACTTGATTCCGCTTGTAGCCTCTGGAGGCATCCCGACTTTCCTGAATGTTATTGTCACAGTACGCATGACAACCAGATAGAGTACGTAGAGAAATATCAGAAATGGAATGATTGCAATAATTTCAGCATAAAAACCCAGACCGAAGGGATTCAAGAATTGACGGATATAGTCAGCAAATATGGAAAAAATGTCTTGCAATTAGTGCCACCATCCTGATTTGAATCTTAGATGCAATAAAAAACCATTGAAACAGCAGTATTATCCTATGAAAAGAAAGGCTAACTCTCTAGCTAGAACACTCATAACC
>JAEORN010000069.1 GCA_016840825.1 Candidatus Thorarchaeota archaeon
CCTGGCCTCGAATATGTCTGTTCGAACTTCTGTCTAAGTAACTCTTATGGTATGGTTACTATGCAACCCTGCACTAGCTCTTGAGATGAAGTAGTACTAAGGGCTTCCTGCGTGCAAATATCCTCTCTACGGGACACGCTCTACCTAGAGAGATGCTCGAAAGTAAACTTGAAGTTGTCGAACCTCCTATTGATTTTGTAGCTCGTAAGTTCCGAGTGAGATTTACTATATCTTCTTTCACTGGTTCTTTGGATTAGCACAGCAAGCCAAATAGAAAGGAGTAATCGAATCGTTTCTTACAGGTCAAGTCTTCCTTCCTGAAGACGTTTCATTATTCTGGATGCTTCAGAGTTCTTGCCCTGTTTCTTAAGCACCTCGAGAAGCAGGATCCAATCCTTTTGATTATTCGGATTTCGTCTTATTTTCTCTCGAAGAATCATTTCTGATTCTTTCCACTTCTTCATTTCCATATATAGAACAGAAAGCCCAGCAGTTAGATTCTCGTTATGTGGGTCAGCTCTCAGGGCAGTTTTGATCATCTCAACTGCATAATCATACTGCTTCAATTCTATGTAAGTTCCAGTAAGTAACTGTACCAGTTCAGGAGTATGACCGTAAATCGCTACTGCGTGCTGGAAAGCATCTCTTGCCTCAGCGTATTTCTTCTGTTTTGCGTATGCAGTTCCAAGGATTTTCCAAGCCTCAGTTACCTCCAATTCTTTCGCTCGTTTAAGAGGTTCAATCGCATCTTTGTACTTCTCCATCGTAAAATAGGTCGTTCCTAACTCAAACCACCAGTTTCCATTCCATTTGTCAAATTGAGTGATTTGCTCTAATGCTTTCGCGCAATCCTGTAGTTTTCCTGCTTTTTTCAAAGCAGATGCATACAATATCCATGCATCTTGGTTATTCTTATCGAGAGATGTGGCATTCTTCAGTGCATTTGCTGAAGCAGAGTAATCTCCAAGTTGAAGCAATGCTCTACCCAATTCAGTCCAAGATAGTGATGATTTCTTATCAAGCTTGGTTGCTTCCTGGAAAGCATCAACAGCCTCTCGAGTGGATCCCCTTTTTTGAAGAGCTTGCCCTAATTGTATCCAGCTATTGAGATCATAAGGATTGGATGCGGTCATTTCTCTAGCTACTTCAACCGATTCCAATGACCCTGTCCAGCTGTCCGAATCATCGAAATCATAGAATACCCAGCCAAGTGCTATGTTATCACCTTCAGCAATCTTCTGTCCCCATCCCTTCTCATGTGCCTCAATTGATTCACTATGTCTGCCCTGGGAATTCAGGATAAATCCTAGGTTTGTCCAAAACATCTTTGTATCAGGCGCATACTTCAGGGCAGTACGGAGAGCTTGCTCTGCTTCTGAATACCTTTCCATCCCCCACAATAATAGTCCGAGATTATTCCAAACACTGGAAAAGGAGGGTTGATCAAGAATACTCTCCCTGAGCAAATCGACACCTTCCTCTCTCCTCGCAAGACCTTCTAGTAAAGAGGCGATGTTTGCTAGAACTTTAGGATTGCTTGGAGCAAGCTCCAATGCCTTTCTATAGGATTTCAATGATTCTTCTTCACGACCTAGAAGTTCTAACGCAACACCATGGTTGTACCACGCACTCAATCTTTGCGATTCTTCCTGCGTTGCTTTTCTAAAAGCTTCTTCGATTCCTTCTTGTAGTTCTTGGATTCTAGGTAATTCCATAGTTTTCTCTTTCATCCATTCTGCAAATTCTCTGAGATTTCCGCCTTTAAACTCCTGCTTCTTTTTCTCAAGTTCTAATTCATCTACAAGAGAAAGCCCGTGTTTCACCCAATCAGTTGAATTATCAGACAATCAAGATACCCTCCAAATATTGACATATGGTTGAGAAAACCATTCGACTCTTTAGTGAATTAACACTCCTGTGCCACGTTGATATAAATTATCTCCTCTACGACATCAGCCATAGTAAAGGTGTTACCAGAACCAGTGACTCCGAGAAGGGTGTGATGATCCAGACCACTCTTGATACCTTCTATGAGCTTCGTGATTGCTTGTGGTTGGTCACCCGTTGGTTTGAATGGAACCACTATGAATGAAATCTGAATGATCAATCGCCATACCTCCATCTGCAGAAGTGGCAGATTCCTGCAATCATCCCCGTGAGAATGGATACGAATGCGAGCAACTCTACATCACTTTGCTTAGCTCCAAACAGAATTGAAGCAATAAATGCCATTAGAAATGCAACGAATATTAGCAGGAAGGCCCAAGGCGCCATTGATAATTGCATATCATACCGCGTTTCCCAATACCCAGCATCTTCGCTCATGACCACACACTAACCAAAATGCGCCTTGAAAAGATATAGGGGTTGCCATCTCATCTCACTGTTTCTAGAAATTGACACTCGGTCCGTTTCGGTTTTTGTGCAACTCCGATCAACTTCCTCAACTTCAAAGTTCTTCCTAGTTCGAGGATATTGTCGGTACAGATAATAAGCCGATGTGAATCAAAACAATTGATTATGCAATTTGGAATGACCTGTTGCATCTCTTTGATACAAACATGCTCCAAAATATGATTCGGATTGAAGGGAGGATATGAATTTGGTAAAGGGTCAATACAAAAAGATTGGCGGTTATATAGTGACAATTGGTAGCATCATCGGAGTTCTTATGGGAATTCTGGGATTATTTGGTGTAGTTTTTGCCCTGAGTATTGGACTTCTTACACCTCAGATGCTATGTGCTATTAGAATCATTCTCTCACTAATTGTACTAGCTACAAGTGGTATCATTGAATTTCCTGCTCTAAGAATGGAAAAGAATTGGTTGCTGGCACTCATTCTTGGAATCACCATTATGATAATGGGTGATTATCTAGGTGGAATCATCATAGTAATTGGTGCAGTGGTAATGTGGCTATAACTAGATCCTCAGTATGAAATAGAATGAGGTTCATTATCGTATATAGACGTGTGTAGCTCTCTACAGTCACAAGTATGTATAAACCCAGGATGAGAATGCTATCTCAAGAGGTGACATATACGTTAGACATTGAGAGAGCAGTTCTGGAGGTTGGTGCTGGCTTATTTGAGGTTTTTATGCTGTTCATTCTGGTGTATCTCCTTTTCAGACAACTACACACATTTGGTTAGATGGGATGTATAGAATCACCTTCCAAGATGCATTCAAGGGGATATCCTTTGATATATCTCCTCCAAGTCATCAAGTCTAAACTGCATGAGGATTTCCGCTGACAAATTGAGAATGATGGAAAACTCAATCCATCTACCAAGGGATTCTAGAAGCGTTGTCCTCAATATCCACCATCTCATCGCATTTCAAACTATGACTTTCCAGAGGTCACATTGGCACTTCCAATCATAATCGAAGGAAAGATTCCATTCTCAGTTATCTTAGGATTGTTCCCAATCATTACAATACTCTTCAGGAGTTCAAGCATGTTTACAGAGAACATCGTGTTTTCTACTGAATGAGACTTCTCACCGCCCTCTATCAGAAATCCTTCCATTATTATAGCATTTAGGTCACCAGATACTGGATTTGGTAAATCTCCTGTAAACTGACAGTATACCCCTCTTGCAATCTCAGAAATCATATCGCTCTCGGTCTTTGACCCAGGTTTCAAAATGAGATTTGAAGATGCAATAGTCAGAGGATCTGCGTATGTATTTCTCCAAGCGTTGCTCGTATTTTCAATTCCTGATTTGTTAGCAGAGTACGAATCATGGAGATACGACAAGAGAACGCCATGTTCAATCAAGTCATTCTTTTTCGAAGGAGATCCTTCTGCATCAAAGGGTCTTGAATTAATGCCACCTTCAAGAAGTGCATCGTCTGTAAGATACAGATTATTGGAAGCGACTTCAGATCCAATCCTGTCTACCAGATAGGAATTCATCTTCTGCACCTCCAAGTAATTAAGGGCAGAAGCTAGAGAACCAGGTCTTCTGCTATTGAATAGATGACCTACTGCAGATGGTGATAAAATCACAGGCATAATACCTCCGTCTATCTCGTCCTTGTCGAGAGTTCCTATTACTCTCTCAGCAACTCTTGTACCAAGGCCTTCAGGATCGAGATCATTCAGCTTCGTTGAAAATTGCTCCTCCCAACTATTTCCCTGTTTACCATCCTTTCTGATCGTAGCATCCAGAAACATATAGATGGCACTGAGATCGGTTGTGCATGAAAGATCATTGGAATTTATGATTACCCTCGTGATGTCCTTTGCGTGGAAACCTGCGTAATGCAGAGGTGAATACCTCTCAAGATTTGCGGAGTTGGTTTCAATACCTCTCATTACAATATCAATTCCAACATCTGGGTCTAAGTCACGAAGTTCCTTGTCATAGATTCCACTAATCTGAGGATACTTTTCACATGGATATGGAAAATCTTTGAAGTCATCATCACGAGATGCTATTCTGGCCAATTGAATTGCCTGTTCTGCGGCATACTTGACTGAAGGATGCGAAATGGAAGTCGTGAAGGAGAAACCAATTCGATTCTCCTTTACAATTCGAATCCCACATCCATAGTCATTCTTCACAGCAACACTTCGTACCTTACTGCCTTCAGCAGACACCACTAGTGCTCGGATTGCTTCCATATAGACTTCTACTTTGTCAGCTCCTAGTTCTTCGCCATAGGAGATAGCATTGGTACCGACATCCGATAGTCTTTCTTTCATCATGCACCACCTACATTCATCTGGCGTATCCTGAGATGAGGTCCGCCAGAACAATCGGGAACCAATTGAGAACCTTTCCCGCAGGTTCCGGGAAAATAATCAATCTTCTTTCCAACCGCATCGATCTTATCTAGAGTGCTAATGTGCTGTCCCAATACCGATGCTCCATGAATCATCTCTCCAAGTTCGCCATTCAGAATCTCGAAACCATGAGTTGAACGGAACATATACTGACCAATATCGGAGATGGCATATCCCCCGCCCATACCACACATTAGTAACCCAGACTTCATCTCGCTTATCATCTCTTCAAGAGAATAGGATCCGGTTTGGAAAATGGTATTTCCCATTCGTGGGATTGGCTCAAACATAAAAGATTGAGTTCGCGCAGCACCATTTGCTTCCATGTCAAGTTCAGAAGATGTCGAGAGTGAGTGAAGTAGCTCATTTACTACACCGTCCTTTATCAGAACTCGTTTCTTTGTCTTTGAACCCTCCCAATCGTATTCAAAAGACCCTCTCAACCCCTTCGTGGTGGGATCATCGATAATAGTGACCCCTTCAAATCCAATCTTCTTATGGAATTTGTCAATCAATACAGTGCTTCCAGAAGTCCAATTATCAGCTTCGCATCCATGACCGTATGCTTCATGTGCTAAAACTCCACTTAGATCAGGATCAGCGATTATATCCTGTACTCCACCTTTCACTTGCTTGGACTTAAGTAATTCAAGTGCGAGCTCTGTTGCAGTTTCTGTTGCTTGATATGCTTCTTCTCCAGAAACGACCTCAAAACCTCCACTACCCCCAATTATCTTGAAGCCACGATGACGAGATGCGCCATTCTTAGAGTAGGAAAAAGCATCAAGATATGGAAGAGAATGGTTTAGGGATACAGAGGTTCCTACGGAATTATAAATCAAGACATCTGTCTTCAGTTCTTTGTATTCATTGCGAGCTCGATAGATTGAGTTTCCGTATGAGAGAGCCAATTTATTGAGTTCATTTAGAAGGCTAATCTTGTCCTCAATCGCAACATCAGCAAATGGAATTTTGCATTCATGACGAGATGTTCCCGAAACAGCATCTGCCTGCAGTTCAAACTTAACCTTCGGTTTCTTAGAGAGTGTCTTTACTACTTTTACTGCCTTCGTAGCGGCTTCCCGAAGTCCATCTCTAGTAAGGTCAGATGTCTGCGTAAATGCCCAAGACCCTGAAATGAATGCGCGTAATCCAGCGCCAATCAATAGTGCAGAGTTTGCTTTCTTAATCTCCCCAGTGTCAACTTCAATCTCAGTGAGGATGGTGTTCTCTATCCGGATATCCGAAAAATCAGCGCCTTCACTTTGCATAACATCAATTGCCCACTTAGCAAGATCTTCCATCCTTAGTCTTCCTCCATTGTTCCAAATAGAATCTCTCGAAATCTCTGAAACAGGTTCACATACTCCTCCGACCCCATAGAATACGCCTCTAACATCCAATGGTATAAAGCTACAATTTCAGGGTCCGTGACATCCTTCTTGATCAAGCCCGCAATCTTGGTTCGCCATCTATCTTGAAGTAACTCTAGCTTTACTCTTAGTTCAATCAATTCATTTAGTTTCTCTTTTGTAAGGTCTATATCGAATTGACTTAGAGAATTACTCAGACGTGCTCTCTCTCGATCTCGAAGAAAGTCCGCTCCAAGATTCGGTGTTTCCATTGTCACAACGTACTGCTTTGCTGTTCGGCGGTAGTAGTCTGTGGTTCGCTTCCCGGTTTCTAACGTCCCAAAACGAATAAGAAATCCTTCTTCAATCATACGGGGGAGATGGTGGTTAACCTGATTCCTTGTTACAGTAAGGATGTCCAGATGCTCTTCCGACATCTTGACGATCTCTGTTATAGAGAGGATATCACGACTGATAGTCACGCGCTCTTTGACTTTCTCTCCTGTTAGCTCATCTAAAGTTTCGATTGTTATCCGGTCAGTGATACCTCTATCAAGGATTGAAATGATTGCACGACGAACAGGATGGTCAAGCTCCATTGCTTTGTCGGTTTCAGTTAGGAATATCGCCTGTTTTTGAGGAATCTTCCCTTGTTTTGTTATCTTGATTCCTGCAATCGAATCGCCAATCGGAATTTCCATCATCTTCAACCCATATATGTTTGGTATAGCAAACAATTATTGTTTGTTCTTACAAACATATAAAGAGCTACATCGACGCTATCAAGTGATAGAAATCATGCAGCGATCTTAGTCCTGAGTCCAGCTCAATCATGTACAATTGACTCATGATGAAGGCTTTGGTGCTGTTCGACAGTGTCCCAATCTAACATCACCATGATCATCAATTGTCAATATGCAATACCTAGCTTCCTCCACCCATCCACCAGGGTTGTACTCGTTATTATCGCCATCAATGACAACATGAGTGTGTCCTCTGATCAAGATATCCTCAGGTTCACGCGTGAATTCTATAAATGATGCTTTCTGACTCACAATTTGATCGCGAACGGATTGGTATCTCTGAGGTAGTCTATCCAATCTTCTTTGTAGAACTTGTTGCATTTGTCGGTAGTCCCGAGATTCATGGAATTCCTTTGGTTCCTCTTCTCTTTGCAAGGTCTGAACTACCCTATCCCATCTTCCCCTTCTTCTCCTTCTCATTCGTTCATCAAATTGCTCGAACTTTCGCCTTCGTACATGAGGACGTTCCTGAAGTATCTTGAGGAATTCCTTCGTCTTCCTCTGTTTCTGATAATTCAATGCCCAGAATAACATGGCTACTGATGAGGGAATTAGAGAGAGTCCACCTATTAGAAAGTTTGATGATATGAATAGCAATCCTGTTATTAATAACAGGATGACACTAGCCAATTCATACTTGTATTTGTAGATTCTACTCAAGATATTACCTGATTCCTTATTCTGTCCACAAAGCAGCACAGAACTTAGTTCATACATTAATGTCAGATTCCCTGCTTCCTCCTGATGACCATGTCTAATGATGAACTTCCTTCCATTCAACCTAGATCCATCTGAAGGCAACTCTAGCGATACAGGAGTTACACAGCTTGGAGAAGTGAGTGTAAAAGGCTCTAGAAGTCTTTTCACTTCTTCCTTTCCTTGTTCTTTGTAGAATGGCATTACAAAGTCGTGATTGCCAATGACATATTGTAGGTTCTTGATCTTTCCAGATTCATTTTTGAGCTTCCCAATGCGTTCAAGAATATCTGAATACTTGTCAAACAAGACATCATCATCATCTCTCCATAGATCTATGAAATCTCCAAGTATTATGAAATGCTCAATCTCCAGATCCCGAGCATTCTCCATAGAGGAAAGGAGCTCGCGAAACTGAACCGCAGAGTCATCACCAAATACGTGATGTCCAAGATGAACATCAGATACAACCACAGCAAATAATCTACCTTTCAGCGATACCATTTTCACCACTCTAACGAGCCACATTCATGAATTTACCCCCTATTCTATGTATCTGGATGAGCACAAAGAACTTGTTTTTTGTTTGTATAATAAACCATTCTTAGAACAAAGGTTTTTTATATACAGAGATTAAATGTCATACTATTGTATGACAAAATACAATGAGGAGATTCTATGGAAATAGTATACAAGAAATGGGAATCAGGAAAGGGACTTGAAGAAATCCAGGCAAAGATCTATACAGATGTGTCGGGCCTACCCGCAAGACCTGACCAGATTGGCCCTCGTAATGACGAACGTGGAGCAGATATGACTCATTATGCTTTAACGAAAGAAGGGGAGCCTCTAGCGTACATTACTTCATGGAAATCAGATAGCGAAGAAGGACGCTACGGTATTGGTTATCCATGGTCACTTCCGGATTGCCCAAAGGAAACAAAGAAGAAACTCTTTGAGGAGCAGTTGAAGTATCTTAAGTCAAGGAATGATTTCAAGAATCTACAAACTGCAGTTGTATTGGGTTCAAAGACTGCAGGGGATCAAATCGAATTCTTTGAGAAGAACGGATTCGTTGAAACCTCCAGAGTCCTTCGATTCAACAAGGATTATGATACGAAGGAAAGCAGCAAAATGACTGTGGAGGGAAAAGGAGCACAACTCAAGAGCAGACTAGCTACAAATGACGATGTAGATTTGCTTATCGAATTACTTCATTCAGACCCAAGAATTCGAGGGGCTCTCCCAACTGAAGACGCTGCAAGAGCATATTTTGAAGGCAGAGTTCTCAAGGATGGCCATGCTGTTATCCTCTTTGATGGCGATAAGGCAGTAGCAGCAAGCGCCTTGTTGAGATTCGAACCTGATGGAGCCGTCGTAACAGCAGAGTCGGCAAGACTCATCGCGAGATTTGTTGCCATACGTCCAGGACATAGATACGCTTGGGAACGACTCTTCGTAGAACTATCTAAGGAAGCTGTTGCTGCGGGATTGGATAAGATACCATTTAGAGTAAGCTTTGGTGTTGAGGCCGAGGATGTTCCGGCAATCACGATCGCAAACTCACAACCAGAAATCGATACCTATGAGATCATCCTAACCTACGAAGGAAACTAGATGCGAGGTGTGATATAAAATAGGGAATCCGAATGTAAAGCAAGTCTTGGGAATTGTTGGTAGTCCACGATCAAAAGGGAATACTGACACACTTGTCGATGCGGTGCTAGCAAGTGCTGAAGAGAACGGAGCATTGGTTCGGAAAATGAACTTGCGTGATCTTACGATCAAGCCTTGTAATGCATGTGATTCGTGTCGCAAACAAGGCAGATGTATTCACGATGATGATATGCAAGACCTTCTTATGCAAATGGAGAAAGCGGACATCTGGGTATTAGGGACACCTGTATATTGGTGGGGCCCTACTACTCAGATGAAAGCTTTCATCGACAGGTGGTATGGAGTGAGCCAGAACCTCTTCCAAGGGAAGAGGTTGGCCCTTGTTATCCCAATGGGTGGCGGAAATGATTTCTATTCACGTCATATTATTGGAATGTTCGAAGACATCTCGCACTATCTTGGCATCGAGTTCTTTGGTTCTCTAATAGCACCTAGTTTGACGTCAAAGAACTCAGCATCAGAGAATTCATCCCTACTAGAACGAGCGAAAGATTTTGGTATGATAATCCTTGATACACATGACTACTCAGATGAGAAAGCGAAATCCTCTGCACTATAGAGGGTTTTGCGTTCTTTTCTTTATCTTCAGACTTACCAGATCTTGCCTTTCGATATCCATCGTTTCATTATATCAGGTATGTCTTCGCGAGTAGCTGTTATTCGTATCACAGTCCCTGAAACAGGATCGGTCACATAGTAGTTGAGATATTCTTCTCCGGGGCTTCGATGTGATAAGGACTGTCTTAAGAATTCCTTTTGATCAACACCATTCAGGTTTTCTCGGGGTATTTCCTTGACGATTGATGCACCACGTGTTTCTAAGAATCTCTGGTTGGTGAAATGATACCAAGTTCTATTCATCTGGATTACCAAAAAGAAACTATAACCTAGTAGTAAGATTAAACCCACTAATCCAATCCAACTAAATATGAATGAGAACATGAGTGCTCCTGGACCCATTTCACCTAGACTACCAATGATAACTATGAATACAAGTAGTGCGATCATTGGGAGGAGTCCTTGAATAACGCATATCGAGATACTCACTCTTCCCTCGAAACTCCATATAATTGACTCATCATCATTAAGAGTTGAGATGAAAGTATCATATTCCTTTTTGTTTTCAGCTGACATGGTGGAATCCCAAATTACGATAATATGGCATGTATTAAGCATTGTGAGGAACCGGTAGTGTGAATTATCTTCACACGATTTTTAATTTCAATATTTCAGAATACTGAAATACTTAATCCTATACAATTCTATGTTATATCGTGATTCCTGATTAAATCTGAAAAATTTCGTCATGAGTTCCTGAGTATTATTGGATCTAGTCATAGCCAATATGGATATCCGGAATATTGTGGATGGATTGAAGGTCTCCTGCTCCTCGAGGAAAAGAAATGGACTCAGCAAACACTGGCAAAGTGACTCATTGCAATCTAGAGGACTTCACTCATCTTATTTTCAGACATTGAACTTCCTTCGTATACTGCGCTGATTGAGATAGAATACTATAATCAGATTCAGAAGAAGAGAGATCCATGGAATATTTCCCAGATTAATCGACCCCGCACTGATGATATCAACCGCCATTAGCAGTAAATTGACCAATGCCAAGATGATGTCAGCATACCAAGCCCAAGCGGCCAAGGTAATGAGCCCGAATCCCAGAAGAACGTAGGCTAGCCCAATTAGAAATGCTCCATACGGTATCCCCTGGATTATACCTGTTAGTAAGATCCAATTGAAGTCCGCAAGAAGAGGAGTCGAACCAACCATCAGGAGTATCCCTGTAAGGAAATTCAGAACTCCAAGAATAATTACACCAAGTGGAACGCGTGCCATGATGATTCGCCTATAATAGATAAAAAGAATATAAAAAATCGTATATATTTTTTCTATGAAAAGATGCTTCTACATCCTTCGGAATGAATAGCTCCTCTAACGCGTCTCAGAAGCGGAATCTTTGATGTCATCTTGATAACGCACCAATACTAACTCCTTTAGTCAGTGTTCTGTTGTATGGAAGAATTTGTTGAAGTCTGAGATATAGAGGAAACAGTATCTTGTATAATGAGCATACTGTATTCTATGAAAAGATGCTCCTAAATAATTTCAATATTTCAATATACTGAAATACTTAAATTCATTTGCGTGTTATATTATCCTGTGATTCCTGATGAAATCTGAGAAACTTCGCCAAGAGTTCCTTCGCATCATAGGATCCAGCTATAGCCAGTATGGATACCCGGAGTATTGCGGATGGATCGAAGGTCTGATGCTTCTTGAATCGAAAGACTGGACGCAACAGGCTATAGCGGAACGACTTGGAGAGATTTTTCCTGACTCCAAGTATCCAACATCCATATCATCTGTAAACAGAGCCATCAAGCTACTTGAAGCATATGGAGTTGTAGAGAAGACCGGCTCGCGGAAAACTGGATACCGATACAAGATGCTGACATCGTCTGGTCTTGTTTCATCAATGCTTCAGCAGTTGCTTATGATTAACAATGAGTTCATCCGAAAGCTGGTATCCCTTGAAGGAAAGGACCTAGAGAACGACAAGGATCTGAAACGCGCAATAAGGTATCAAATGGAAGCTGCTCATATATGGAATAGTGCCGTAGAAGGACTTCTAGCGGGATTCCTGGAGGATTCGGAGGGTGGAGCAACATGAATAGGAAATCAATGATTATCATCGGAGCTGGATTAGCAGGATTAGCCACAGGCTGTTATGCTCAAATAAACGGATATGAAAGTGTAATTTTCGAACATCATACAAAGCCAGGTGGTCTAGCGGCGGCTTGGAAGCGGAAGGAATACCTGATTGATGGTGGCATCCATTTTCTAATAGCCCATAAGCCAGGCAATCAGATATCAGATGTTTACAAGGAGATAGGGACAAACACGCCCGGATCTACCGTTGATATGACAACGTACCTCAAGTTCGTGAATTCAGACGGGACAGATCTAATAGCGTTTACAGATGATTTGGATATGCTGGAGAGAGACCTCATTCAGCTATCCCCAGAGGATGAAGAAGAGATACATTCCCTCGTCAAGGAGATCCGATGGATGAAGGATTCGCCTATTTTGACGGATCTCGGAATGAGTGTGGATCCACCTGAACTCAAGGGAAGAATGGGATCGATTAAGGAGATGTGGAGTATGAGGAGTTTCATGAAATACTTCACAGGCAAGTTTAGCAAGTCCTGTAAGGACTATGTTAAGCGCTTTCAAAGCCCACAAATAAGAGAGATCATTGTGAATCTATTCTCACCAGATGGACCGATTTGGTTCGTTATCATGATTCTTGCATGCGTTGCTGGGGGATACCTGGGACTTCTTACCAAAGGTTGTCCAGGATTTATTGATCCAATCGTGGAAAGATATGTATCTCTTGGAGGTAGGATTCAATACAAATCAACTGTAAAGGAAATCCTTGTAGAGGATGACAAAGCAATCGGAATTCTACTTGATGATGGAAGCAAGCATATGGCGGACATCATTGTATCCGCTGCAGATGGCTACTGTACAATCTACGAGCTACTAGAAGGCCGGTATGTGTCAGATAAACTAGAGAAGATATACAAGGAATGGAAACCGTATGACCCAACAATTATGGTAAGCTTCTGCGTCAGGCGTGAATTCAAGTCTGAAGCTCCACTAACAGTCTTAATGCTTTCTGATCCTCTTGGATATGGAGGAAGACAAACTAAACTCCTACCACTTCGTGTGTTCAACTACAGTAGCGAGTTTGCTCCAAAAGGAAATTCTGTTATTCAAGTAATGCTTGAAACTGAGTGGGAGTATTGGTATGACCTCCAACAAAATAGAGAGGCATATGAGAAAGAAAAGGAGAGTATTGCCCAAAATATACTCGAATGTCTTGAAAGATACTATCCAGGAATTTCGGAGCAGGTTGATGTTGTAGATATTGCTACTCCACATACAACCTGGAGGTATACTCTGAACCACAAAGGTTCTCCAATGGGTTGGTTGATGACAAAGGAATCTATAATGACACAAATCCCTCGTACGCTCCCAGGATTGGAGAACTTCTACATGGCAGGCCAATGGGTCCTCCCTGGCGGAGGAGTTCCATCTAGTGTATATACTGGAAGGAATGTCATTCAAATCCTCTGTAAGAAGGATGGCAAGAAATTCAAGAAACAGTGATTGGAAACAGCATCTGCGAACCTAATATTATGCCCATCAGCGGTCTAAGAGATACAATTCAGGATTTTCACAATGCTATTGGACACTGCCAGAGAAAGGCATTTATCAACCTACGATGTCTGAGTTGACGGGTATTCATCATGTATGAGGAAATTACGCTGCTTGTTCTAATTGTATCGGTGTTAACCTTGCTATATTCTTTTACTGCAATTAAGAAACCAGCTTATTCTAGAAAGGAGAAGAAATCCTCCGTTTCTTCACCTTCTCCATTGAAGGATTATTCAGAAGTTACTGATGATGAATTGCTTGAGGAAGAACATGGAGGACCGGACATATACAAGAGAACATACTCGGAATCTATGCCGTCAATCGCAGGAGAGAGAATGGAAGATTCTGCTGGGGACATTGTAGGTGCACCACCTGATTTCGATTCTGTACGAGCATCGGGTCCCCGTGATAGAACTCTAGGTGCGGCACAAATAATCGAGCGGAAGGCGTCACTTATCTATTGGGAAAGAATGTGTTTGGAAGAAGAGTTCGACTTGATTGTCTCATTGCACAGGCCAGACTTTAAAATCAAGACTCCTGAAGGATCCTCAGTTCATGAATCTGATGAAACCTACAAGCTTCCTAAAACTGGACATGTCCGAGTTATTCCTGTGTGCAGCGGCTGCAATATCTCACCGGCCTATAGAGATATGAAAGTCTCAGAATTGGATAACGAAACGAGAGGCGAATTCAAAGTACTACCCTTGAAAGAAGGCAACTATGATTTGAATGTTGAATTCCAAGTTGTCAATGCAGATGGCAGTATTCAGTCACTTGGGACTGAGTCAACAGAGGTACATATCCAAAAGAAGCCCATTGATTTGAATATCGGAGCTCTAAATATCAGTGTTTCAAGAAAAGTACCTGCTTTCTTTTCGATGTGTGGAAGCTTCTTTGGATTGACATCCTTCGTTCTGGCAAGGCTGGGGATCAATCTCAATGAGGAGATTCTAGCATGGAGTGCAACGATTAGCACAGGACTTGCGGGAGGAGTCATGATTCTCCTTGCACTCATGTTACTCATTAAAGGGATTAAGCCATTAATGAGAGAGATTAGCATCACATTCAATTGAAGGTGAAAAGAGGGTTCCTTCCTAAGAGGAACCCAATTTTCTAGAAATTGAGAACATAAGAAAGCTGCCAATTCCCATATCGATCATGAAGCTCAGATTTCGGATTGTTAGAACCTCTGGAAGTACGATAGCTATAGAACCAAGTAACACATAGAGACCAACTAACAGAGCAAGAATCAACTTGGAGAAACGTAGCGAAGGTGTTTCATTCAGACTAAGTAAAAGGAGAATGACAAATATTAATCCAGCCATATAGCTAGTGATATCCTTAACGAAAGTCACTGTCCATAGATTCACAAAGATAACAGGGTCTGGTATCCATCCTGATGGAATCCCATTTATGAGGGCTACATGAATAGCATTCTCGATCATATCACAGAATCCCGTGGTAAGTCCAAATGCTAATGCCAGTTTAGCGAAAAGAGAATCCTTTGTTTCAACCAATGAATAGATACCATAGAAAATCGCAATATACCCGATAATGAAGAAATTGTCCAGTACAATCCCGAGAAGTCTAGCCTGTAACTCGCTTTGTTCACTGGAAGCAAGGGTATCAATGATAATTTGGATATCTATTACCTCATGGAATTGTCCACCTTCTGGGTTAGATACTGTGCAAATGGCCATTCCAATAGTCATTAGAAATCCAAGAAAGACAAAAATTGATACAATTCTATATTTCTCAGCTAATTCTTCGATCATACAGAGTCCCCTCTCGCTAGTATAACAATCCCTAATAATTCAGATGCATAACAGATCTGAAAAAGTGTACTTCAATTTTCATCAAATGTCAATCACTGAAAAACCAGAGTGGAGCACAGGGATTACTTCTTGTAGAGGCTTATTTCTTCTCAAAGTCCAAGCACCTCCAATGGAAGTGTCGCGCGTGCCATCACCTAACAGGTTTACAGCAATAACATTAGCTTTCAGTGATGCCCATCTCTTAGTGTAAACGGACAACTCATATTCCCAATTATGAGTCCCTTTTTTACTAAAAGTGAAAGCTCTTGCAAATAGATATAGTACAACATCAGGTTTCATTAATAGTAATTTATGGCGAACAGCATCATTCCATAAATCCCCACAGATTAGAAAGGCGATCCTACCCAATGCTGTTTCTGAAGTATTGATCTCATTACCCATCCTATAGATTTCAGGATTATCGTTCTTTCTAATCCAACCTGGATCTATACGTCTATAATGCAGAGCTATGGCACCTTTTGGATTGAAGAGAACAGCACTATCGTAGATCAAATCACGATCTCTTTCCAAGAAGCCAGCAGCGAAATAAACGCCATTAGCATATGCAAACTCTTGCCATTGCGACGTGATAGGACCAAGCAAAGATTCCGTGAGAGTATAGTCATATTCAGGATAACCTGTATTTGTTAGACCAGTGACGACAGCCTCAGGAAGAATGATAAATTCAGCACCTTGTGCAACAGCTTTTTCAGCAAGCAGTAAAACTTCTCGTTGATTATCTATGGGATTTATGCTGATTTGAGGGGAAAGCAATCCTACTCTCATACCTGATTCCTCATAGGAAAGAGTTGTTGGATCTATCAGGAATTATGTATCTGTCTACAGATAATTGATTTCATCGCAGGAGACATTTTTGTATCTATGGAAATATGTGATGCGTCAAAGGATAACCTCTGATCACTCCAACTTACTTTTCCTATGAGCTTTTGAACCTGTTTCAGACCACGACCATCAGTATATAGTCCAAAGCCCAGATCAGATAATATCTGAAAACCAATTGCAGTCATCCAGAGGTTTTCCAAATCAACAAAATTCACGCAATCTGGGATGAAGAGCGATTTTGATTCATTCATATACACATCATATTGTACAAGTTCACGGCCCAGCAATCGCACCTGTGCTCTTCTGAGCTCAACCGTTCGTTGCGCTTCAATCAGGGGTAGAAGTACTTCAGCAGTGGTCCCTTTCATCTTACTCGTATCGAGGAGAATCGAAGACCCACCTGCGGATATATGATTGTAGAGGTTTTCAACGAGTGTGTGCTGTAGATAGCTTCTGACATCAATAAAATCTGAGCCTGGAGGTATCTGGTCCAAAATTGGTACCAAATCAAGATCGCATCCAGAAAACTCAGCGAGATCCATCTCTTCAAGAAATCTCCATCCAATCATGAGCCTTCTTTCTCCTTGAACGGACTTGATTTCATCTACGACTGAGGAAAGATACCCCCAGAACTCTGTGCCATTCAAGGATTTTAGTGTCAGTCGCGACCACCTGACTGTTTCATGGATTTTAGCAGATTGTTGCTAACTCCTGTATATTCTTTACTATTAAGCTTAGGTAAGGCGCGTAACGTGAATCATTGCCATTAAAAGAAAATAGTAGGTAATAGGGAATTGGTGATAGCGTGGTACAGAAAGGTCCGACATATGTTCCAAAACCTGATAGATTCATTGCGAAAGTAGTTATTCTATTTCTAATTCTGTTTGCAGCTACCCCCTTTATGTTTGATATTAGAATCGATCAATTTGTCATTGAATCACCATTCTATTGGATTTACTACACTGTTCATGGACTAGAGATTTCAATAGGATTGATACCGAGAGGCATGAACGCAGTTCCCAACCCATTCTGGTGGATGGATTGGGTCATGGTGGTTTTCATGTTCGTTCTTGTGGGCCATTATCGACGCTGGATATCAGAAAAGACCACAAAAGGAATAGGATGGCTGAGCATAGGACCTGGAATTGTGACTCTCCTTGTAAATGGTTATAGTTTTATAGCAATCTGCTGAGGTCGCATCTACTTGTTTTCCCACACACCTTCCCCAACCTGAGATTGAAACGATGTCTGATTCCAACCCCATTATAACGTATATACTCATACCTTACCACCCCCTATATTTCGTAGAGCTGATGCTCATCTCTCACTCTTCTTTATATTTTCTTGAACAGCAGGAAGCCTTTTGTTATAGTTCATCATTTGATTATATCACAAATTGAATCCTTAATCAAAGATTAAGCTCATTTTGTAGGAGATGAATTGATGGAATGACTGAAATTAAAAAACTTACAAAAATCGCACTTATAGTGGATGCTGTTATTTTTCTCTTATTTGGGACCATGCAAGTCTTTCTATATGATATGACATTGAATTATGAGGGTTGGACAGATCCATTTCATGTAAGAGCTTTTGGGGGTATTCTTTATGTAGCTGCTTTTTACGCAGTTATAATGCTTCTCAAAAAGGATTGGGAAGAGATCAAATTGGCATATCTATTTTTATTTAGCTTGTGTGTACCGGTAATAATTGTTGAAGCTGCATTATTAGCTGTGCTTGGGTCAACATTTATGGCTGCCACGGTATCTCAGATGATCTTCGATTTGATTATAATTTGTGCAAAGTTAGCTCTTGGTATTGTCGCTTATATGAGGCAGTAAGAATGACCCAATGTTTCAAACGACCACATTTATGGATGGAGAGGTAATTATCCACCTCTTCATCTTTTTTTATTAGAATAACTTCAAATTACCGAGAGATGAGTTTGAAAAGGGTATTAGGAATGTGCTACGAAAGAACATGATGCGAAATCAGTATTCACACTATGCTTTGATGGAGGATACTCCTCATAGGTGTATGTCCTTCATAGAATTATAAAGATGTACAATTATTTACCAGTGACAACTTCCTAATCCACATAGTGTTATATTTGGAGGTGGCTTACTTCTTGCAGTGCCAATACCAATTCCTGCGATTGTGGGATTGGTGATGCTCAAAATCCATCCTTTGGAATTAGCTGATCCATGGCCTGATGAGGAAACTAAGGCCATTGAAACTACTGATTGAAAGGATCACTCTCTTCGGAGCTAGGATCCCATACCACATCCTTGGTAGGAACAGTCCTTCTTGTAAGAATGAGGGCAATAATTCCCGGAAAGACAATAGGTATGCATAGAACAGGAGGAAACCCACGTGCAACGGGTATGAGAAGTCCTATTACGATTTGAATTATCATCAGGAATGAAACAGTCTTACCATACCTCCATCGCGTCCAATCATCTTGTGTAATCGCATTATATGCCACCTTTACAATGTACAAACTCGGCCAGAACCAGATGAAATAGATCAATCCAACTGGAGAAATGACAAAGTGAACATATCCAGTTGAAGAAGCGACATACTGCCAGAGGGGTGCTAAAATCATTATATCCCAGGTTTCGTAGACATCGATCTGCATTATCTGCAGAGTTAACGAATGGGGAAAGATCAGGACTAAAAGAAGTAGAAAATATACAAGACGCCTAGTATACCAGAACTTCATGCAACTCCAACCACGAGATATTAAGAGAAATTGAAAGAATATAAGACCTTAGTATCTTTGAAGAGATAGCATACGATTAGGAAATGAGTCTATTCAACGCAGAATGTTTCATCATCAAAGACCTCAGTATTCCAAATCTCGGAAACAGGTGTTACTATCCACTTCGTCAGAATCAAAGCCATGATTCCAGGAACAACCAAAGGGATGTTTATTGGAGGAAAGCCACTCGAAGCTAGTACAGGAAATAGTAGACCGAAAGAAAACTGGAATAAGATAGCAAAGCAGACCCGCACAGTATATGAGAAAGAGAGAAGATTAGCTTTGGTTGATGAATCATGTACGACTTTGGTTATGTAAAAACTTGGCCAAAACCATACGAAATATATCAGATAAACAGGATACGGAAACAGATGATAGTCTCCTGGCGGTACTATAAACAGTGACCATAAAGGGGCAATTAGGAATACACTGACTAAATCTTCTTCTATGTATGAAATAGCCAAATCAAAAGGTGCAACTAGGGAAATAATCAGAAAAAGCAAACCGACCCACTTTGTATTCCAGAACTTCATCCTACACACCGGTTAACTGATTTCGAATACAGTCAATTTACTGCTCTGTTCAAAAAAGGCGTATAGCTCGAACTTTAAATATTTGATTTTTCAAGCCAGAAATATGACTGCAGATGGTGTTATCCGAAAGCTCGATTGGGGAACTCATTCTTCTACTTTCCAGCATAAATCAGAAGAAGTACTTACAGAAGCAAGGAAAGCATTGGACGTTCTCGCAAAAACTCCCGAGAATAAAACTATGCTTGAAACTCTATTATCTTTTGAGGAGATTCTTTCGATCGTTAGGGAAGAGTTAGCACTTTTCACATTTCTAAAATATACGTCAACAGACAAGGCACAACGCGACGCAGGTCATGTCGTTGAGCAAGACCTCCAAAGATTCGTAAATGAGGTTTTCAGCCGGAATGACCTCTATGAAGTTCTTGCGCTTCTCGAACCTCAAATTGAGACCTTTGATGATGAAGAAAAGACTCTCCTCGAGAAAACCCTAGATGAGTTTCGGCATCGTGGGGCATCATTGGAAAAAGACACACGTATGGAGTTTTTGGAGATTGCCAACAATATATCAGATCGGCAGTCTGAGTATAATAAAGTCCTGAATGAGATAACTGATAGAGTTCGATGTACCAAAGAGGAGCTTGATGGTGTTCCAAGCGAAGTCTATGAAGAGCTCGAAATGGATGGAGATGCTTATCTCTTACCACTAGATTACCCAGTTTATCTACCTGTACGAGAATCTGCAAAGAATCCTGAAACCAGAAAACGGATGGAAAGGGCATTCAATCTTCGTGGAGGCTCCGAGAATGTTGAGCGATTAGTAGATACCTTGGCTCTTAGAGACCGACAGGCCAAGTTGCTTGGCTTTGATAACTTTGCAGCCTATGAAATAAGTAGGAAGATGGCGAAGACTCCTGAAAGAGTGTTCGAATTCCTAAATGATCTTAAAGAGCGACTCAAACCTCTAGGTGCTGCTGAGATCAAGCGAATGCGAGAATTGAAAGCAGAAGAGCTTGGGGTTCCAATAGTAGAAGTTGAGATGAAGATCTGGGACCTATACTATTACCACCAGATGCTTATGCGAAAAGATTACTCAATTGATCAAAATGAGGTTCGGAAATACTTCCCAATGGACATTGTAGTGGAAGGAGTCCTGAATATCTATCAAAAGGTATTACAATTGGAATTCAGAGAAACTGAAGAGCCTGTAATATGGCACAACGATGTGAGAGAGTTCAAAGTATATGATAGGACAGATGACGATCTTCTTGGAGTCTTCTATCTTGATTTATACCCACGAGAAGGGAAATACAAACACTATGCAGTCTTTCCTATCCTAGAAAGGAGAGAAATTGATGGCAAGACCTACCTACCAATTGCATCTATGGTAGCGAATTTTCAGAAACCTACCAAATCGCAGCCATCTCTTCTGAAACACAATGAAGTAGTTACATTCTTCCATGAGTTTGGACATCTTATGCATGTTATCTCTAACAAAGCTAGATATGCTGCATTCGGGCTGGACGGGGTTGTTCCGGATTTCATCGAAGTTCCATCAAAGATGTTTGAGAACTGGGCATGGAAAGAAGATGTACTAACGACCATCTCAGGACATTATGAGGAAGAATCAAGGAAATTGCCTTCGGAATTTTTGAAGAAGATGATTGAAGCCAAACTTCTCGACATAGGTGTACTTCAGCTGAGGCAGCTTGTCTTTTCTCTAATCGACATGATATACCATACTGAGAAAGTAGAGGATTCAAGCAAAAGACTCTGTAATCTGTACACTGAAATCACTGGATTTGACATGCCGGATAATCTAACTCCAGACGGGAGCTTTGGTCACCTCATGGGAGGATATCAAGCTGGATACTATAGTTATCTATGGTCGCAGGCTTACGCCGAGGATGTCTTTACAAAGTTCGAAGAGAACGGATTTATGGATGAGAATACAGGCTTAGAATTTCGACAGAAGATTCTAGCTCCAGGAGGCAGTAAGGATCCTGATGTGATGGTCAAGGATTTCCTTGGTCGCGAGTTTGATAACAAAGCATTCATGAGGGCTCTTGGAATCTAGATTGAGAATAGTATATAGAGGCGTATGGCAGACATAGTTCTGCTACTATCACTCTCTATATGCTTTTATCCCACTTGAATTTGAACTGTTTCCCATCACGAGAGGAAAAGTGCTGCGCAATATCATTGCGGACAGATTCATCTTCACCCTTTGCGAGATCTAACTCGATATATGCACTTTCACCTTCGCGAATATGGTAGACTTCATTGAATATCTCAACTATTGTATCAACAATCATATCTAGGTTTCTTGGCGTTTCGTCGAACTCTCTGCAGAATATATCAATTGAGCCTTCTTCTGGAAATATATCGATGTTTGATAGATACCTTATGTCTGACTCGTTCAATTTCAATGGAGAGATATATTGATTCCCAGCAACTTGTAGGTGCAAATTGTCCTTACTCGTTCGATACCTGAAGTTAATCCAAGCTCTTGACACTACGAACATACAGTAGTTGGCACCTTTCGCAACAGTTAGCAATGCATCCAATGCCTTCTTCATTCCTTTTCGAAGATCAATATTGGTTCCATCCACACTGGGAGTTGGAGAGTCGCTCTTTGAAGCAGATATCTCACCTTTTTCAGCACTGGATTTTCTATGCTTCGATGAAGGTGGCTCAGAGGGTATAAGGTCGGCGAAACTGCCTTGCATTAAAGACTTTATTTTCGTGACTTGGTAATTCTGATACATCTCGATCAATCTCTGATCGTCGATTTCCTCATCAGGTCTAAGTAATCCAGCCTCAATTAGTTCCTTTCTCCATTGAGTGTATATTTCCTCCATAATCTAATTCTCCGATATTTATTGGGTTCGATGTTACAATGCAAACCACATGTAAGGTCTTTCGGTCCATCAAGATAGATTCTCAATTGAAACGCTATACTGCGAAGGCTAGAGAAACTCGTGAAAGAATCAGAGCGCCGATTACGTACCTCCCCAGACAACAGACGAAAGTACTTCCGTAGCAGAGTCTACTCACTTAGCGCGAATCCATCGTTTGATTTACAAAAGCGTAGAAAATCAACAGCTGCATTCCAAGTGAAATTGTATTGTTGTTGGATTCCGCTACTCATTTCTTGGACAATAGATTTCTTCCCATTCCATATGAGGAAAGGAGATTGACATAATGCACGTTGAACTTCTCCATGTGATCTATTTCGCAAGACACGGTAAAGAGAGTTGATAACAGCAACATGTTTATCACCTGTAACCTCAATTTGACCAGATGATTGTCCCAAATACCGATCGTTCTCATCAAGTATATCTGAGTTGTTCACAATAATATGCCATAGAGGTCTCCATGACCATACATTGTATTTTAGAGATTCCCCCATCTTATTCCGTGGATTGATTCCTCTCAATGCAAAATCCATCAAAGCATTAAGCTCCTCTTTATTTCTCTCTTGAAGTCAGATAATCGATTTTGATTCCTCTAATCGCATTATGTTGAATGCTCTAGAGAATCATGATATGCCCTTGACTCCCGAAAGATTCTCAGTTGTAAGTTATTTAAGTTTGACCTACAGTTATCGACGGAAGACGATGATGACTTCGTTAAAGGCCCATGAATATTATCAATTCAATGCCAGCCAAAATTCAAAACTCAACTATATCCGTTTTGTACGCCACTCGATTAAACTCGTACAAGCTTCTTGACGCCTACAACCATAGTATGTATAATCTTGGCAGGATACACATGGTGAAGTCAGGTGAGCATTGATACGTGGGATTGCCTCAGTCTTTCGCAGACCATCGTCATACCTAGTTCGTTCTAATGTATCAATCAACGATTCAGGATGTTTGCTATCAGGATGTTCGCTACCGAATTCCTTCAGCATCTGCGGATCAACTTTTTCATGCCCTAGATCTTCTAGCACACAAGCCAGCTCTGACCAGAAGACTGTTGGTGCAGGATTCAAAGTTACAGCCCTTCGAAGAGCTTGTTCTGATTCTCTGTATCGACCTTGTTTTCGGAGTATGCACCCCAAGAGAAACCAAGAGTGTGAATCATTTGGAAAAGTGGATATCCGCAATCTCAAATTCTGCTCTTGAGCAGCTTGAATTGTACGTTCTTCAGGGCTATCCCCTAATGGTGCTTCATGTATCTCATTTTTCTGCAAGCAAACGTCCTCCCGGCGGACATCGCAGACCCGTGGCTGATAGGCCCTTATTCTAAAATACCAATATATACGAATTGGGTCTTGCTGGTAATCCAAGCTAATCGGCGCCAACCTCTTCATGGATTATGAATCTCACCCATTACAAGACGTGTTGAATTCAAGAGAAGTGCCCAGGCACCCAAGGTGCTCTCAACATTACTTGTTGATTTTTGAAGAAGTATCCCACGACCTTCAAGATCATATTCAGCAACCCAGCCAGACATCGCTGCAATTGTGAAAATGTAATGAGCTTCCTTTTCTGAGTCAGTGGAAATACCAAATCTTGGTTTCCATAATGAGTCCAAGAGCAAACTACTCTGACTAACACCTGAGCATATCTCATATGGTATTAGACCGTGTTCACCCAACTCTTGTACAATATCACTTACTATTACAGATGGCTCTTCACTTTCAGCATTTCCATTGTAGTCTTTTACTTCTGTCATATCTATCACCCATTCGCATCGCACGCCCAATGTATATAGTAACTAAGACATTGAGAGTCCTTTCGCATGGAATGAAAGTCAATTATGATAACCCCAATCATGAAAAATGATGCTCAAAAAGTAGTATAGAATGAAAAGAACTCCATTAGTGCCTCCAAGATAGCCTGAGAGCATACCAATAGGTTTTTGTTAACTATTGTTTATCCTAGTATGATTTCAATGCCGCACTTTGGTCTTATTCGTGAGGGTATATCAAAGGACGAGGAAGCCTTACTGAGAGCTAGACTGCATATTAGGGGTGGAGATAGACGATTAGAGGAAGGACAGTTTGCTGATGCTGTTGCATCATACTATGATGCAATGAGCGCAGGCATGAAGAGATTTTTCTTGTCTGAATCTTTGAGGGATTGCTATGTGCTTCCAGATGTTTCTAATTTGGAAGATGATGGGTTCCTGTTCATAGAACTAAAGGGAGCAGGTGTATTAGATGATTCAATCAATATGGAAGAGTTCGATTTCCTTAAGATGGTTCTTGAAAAGGCCTTCGAAAACGAAGTCACTGATGAAATTCTAACTAGATTTAGAAGCATAGTACAAAAGATAGGAGTGCAGTTACATATCATTCCATTTGTACCTGACGAGTTGCCAGAAGTTGACTCTCTCACTCTTTGAACTGCACGAACGAAAAGAACTCATTGATTAGTTCACTATGATTTCCTGGGATGATAATATGATGATTACCAAGTGAACGTTCTAGGAAATAAGATACATCTTGATCAATAGTAACTCGAATTTGAGTCCGACATCCACTTTCATCTGCGATATTCTCCTGAATCACTCCGGAAGCAACCCAATGTTCTAACAAATCCCTCCCGAAAACCTTCAATATGGTGACTTCTTGCGTGTCGAATATGCCACGTATCCCAACACTCAGGTTACTCTCGAAATGAGTCAGTAATTCGAAGCCTTTGACCAAAGAGGTTGGAACTGTGCAATGAGCGAATGTGGCTGAATTCTCTGCTTTATTGATATTCGTAACATTCGCCATGAAACTAGATTGACCTGTAAGCTCTTTTGCAATCATCATTGATAGCATAGCAGGGAAATCACCCTCACATCCTGCTGTAATACCATCAAGATCGTTAGCGTGACAGACAGCAAGACATCCACTGACGCTGTTCTTCATCAGAAAATCAAAGCATTGAATAGTGACTGAAGTAAGATTCTCAGATTCAATAATCTTCAGTAATGTTTCAGCGACACGAGCTCCCTTTTCAACCTCTTCTTTTGGTATCGCAATATTTTTCGCAGTTTCAAGATATTTTGATGCAATCTCAGATGAATCCAAGTTCGAGAGCCCTTCTTCAAGTCGAGATAGATCATACTTGGTAATTTCGACACCCCAGATCTCTCGGATGATATCTAGGTCCACATTCGACGCGATAAGCCATGAAGAAGGATCACCAAATAATCCAATTCGACTCCTTCGAATGTTGGTGAGATGTGTTGAGAATTGATTCCATTTGCTTAGTTTCTCGACTATCTCTTCCAATGGATGGTGGATTATGCGAGATTTGAGTCCATTCCTTTCAAGATACGTTCGAATCTCCATAGCCGCAGGAAGTGAATTATTATTCGGATGGCTCAATAGCATCAGCGGAGGCTCAATTCCTGAATTATGAACAAAGTCAGCCACATTATTCTCCGTACCACCTGTGCCAACAAAAACTAAGGTGCGTTGGTGTATCAAATCATTTTGGATCTTTAATTCATCAAGAAACTTTTCAGGAAGCAGGACTCTGACGCCAGAGGATTCAAGCTTCTCATTGAGAGATTCAATTACATCCATTGGAGCAATTGATGAATAGAAGGGAACTACATTGAGAGCCATATTTCAAATGTTTCTACAAACCGCTATAACAATTTAGATATCTGAGCGAATAAGAGAACTTGTTATTTTAGGTTCCTTTGAGATGATCTATTCACATCAGCTCTCTTTTACTACGGCTACCATTTCGATGAATTCAGGGGAAGCTTCACCTCTTACACTTGCAAGTAAGCTTGGTGATACTCCTCTTCGCTTTAGCTCTCGCTCTAGGCGCTTTACACAAACAACAATGTTTGCTTGCGCATTCTTCAAAGTAACTAAGCTGAGTCTTAGATCGTCATCTGAGCATGCAGATACCTTCGCAGGGATACAGCATTTGAATGTTAATTTCCGTTCGTTCGATTCGGTCTTCTTCATATGTGTTTCCTCTGAGTCAACAAGACTCATGTAATATGATGCAGAATTAGGTAATAGGTTTGTCTTTTCAAAAGATAAGATAATGAGTTGAGCAACCCAACTTTGGGTAAGATTTGTTGTCCGTATTTCAAAAATAGCAGCAGAATGGTCCCTTAGTTAGTAGTATTGGTTTCCTTTTGTAATATTGAGTCCTTCAAATATCAAATTTTTCTTGTAGTCATGCACATAATTATAGTGTGCCATTGCACAAAATATCGCTTTGAAACCTCACTCTTGGGACAAGATTCAAGTGCTCTCAAAATAAAATGGTAGATGTTGATTGTAGTGATAGCTAAATCATTCGAATTTGTAGAGAAGCACCTAAGGAAGAAGAGCTTTGGAGTGATAAGTGTCATTGACAACAAAGGGCAACCACATTCTACTGGAGTAATCTACGTAATTCCTAAGCGACCCAATCCATTTGAGTTCTACATCCTGACGGGCACAGGTTATAGAAAGACTTCGTATATCAGAGAGAATCCTCATGTCGCGTTCATAGTAACGTTTCCACACTATTGGATAAGATTCGCACCAGCTAGTGTGGTTCACTTTCAGGGGACGGCAGAGATTCTGCCATTCTCAAATCCGGTAGCAAGAGAGGCGTTCCAGCAAAATCGCATCGCAAGAATGAATTTGAATTCAGATTATGAAGAGGAAGAGATGGTCTTCATAAAAATCTCACCACCGAAGAGATTGAATGTGTATGGATTGGGCATATCCCTAATGGAGATGCGAAGTGAACACACTAATGCTGGATATAAGGTTGAGATCCCACAGGACCTAAGAGATTAGTATCAGAAGCATCTTGAAATGTTGACACAGGATATTCAAAGCTTACTAATGATTACTGGCAACAACTCAGCTAATCATCCAATTCATGGATAACTATTAACACCTGCAACAATAGAATCACAGATTGTTTTGTACAACTCATCAGTGAGTTTCAAATATCGTTCTTGGTCTGCATCATTAAATGCCAAATCATTCCATGACCCCATTCCCCCGAACACCCAACTTTGAAAAGCGGTCTCTAGCAATTGATGAGAAACAAGTGAGTAAATCCCTGAAGGAATGAAATCAGGATTTCCAACGACTGATTCATTAAGGGTCCTCCAAGCGGATTCAAAATTGGATGCCCAAGGTGAAGATTGTTCATGCGATTCAGCAAAATCAGCTAATGCCTTGAGAACATTGCCAATCTGTAACCGTGTTGATTCTACTGTAGGTGATGGACCTTGGTAGGCGTAGTCGCGGTTTAGAAGGATGAATTGGTCTTTCAGAGTACCTGAATTTCTCTCTTCGAAGGAATACACCTGATTAGCATCATCGTACTCGACCTCAATTAGCCATTGACTTCCACCCCCCACGAATGCAGAAGTGATGTGATCGGGAAGCCCGTATTGATCCATCTCCACGAAATGAAGCAAGACCCTCTTAGCTTTGGATCCCTTCAAGAATGAAATCCAATCACCAGGGTCAGTAGCTATCTTCTTTGAAAAGCCAGGGATGTTCATAGGAGTCTTTTCAACGAACTCCATTCTATAGCAATTATGAGCTAGAAGCCGGTCAATCTCTAATGATTCGCTCATCCCGTTTAGGGTAACATTTGCGTAAGTAACGAGTGCAACCAGACGTTGAATTGTCTCTATCATTAATCATTGAAGAGGAGTGGTACTATAAAGAAATTTGGATGATGTAATTGCATAATCATATCGCCTAAAATCAACCCGAATAGTTACAATGCCATTCTGGAACTAGATACTTCGTAGGGCACTTCCCAATCCATCATGTTGAACACGATTCTTAACACGAATTCCATCCCCCTCAGCCATTTTCAGAAGAATTGGCATGAGAGGAAGATCAATTGAAATCTCTCTAGCTAGAAGTGTATCTGTATATGATTTGGTATCACTATTCAAAATGTCAATCATTTTCGAGTATGAATACAGAATTTTACTTAGCTCATTTTGCAACTTTATGAATGAGTTAACATCTTCAATAGACTGACTGATCAATTGACGAATAAAGTGTGCATCCATTTTTGTTCCTAAGACATATAGCTTCTTTGCTTCTAAATCAAAGACACTTTCCCTCGGGCCCTTTATTTGATCTCTTTGCTCAGGCTGAAGAAAGACAATTGGCGTTTCTTGTAAGAAGAGATTTTTTAACATAGTAGCTATTTTCGTTCCATTTTCTATATCCGTATGAACAATATATACATGATTACCTAGAAGAGCTTGTAATATGAGATCTGCTACTATCTCAATCCCCTTCTTTCGATTATTTCCAAACGAATCGATAAGTACGCCCATATCGAAATCAAGCGCTCTGGTTTCTGATGATATTGATTCTTCTTCAATTTCTGTAAGAGGAGATACTCCATCAATCTGCAATGCAGTTGGATACTCTATACCTCGGACCCTCAAGGTCTTGTCAAGATAAACTTGGATTGCATGCAAAGGATCACCATGTAGAAATATGATTGCGGAGGCTCCTGTAGATGTGTTTTTAATTTCATCCTCATCAACATCAAGTGCAATATTACGTCCACAGATTTTACAGAATACATATACACCGTCTTGGTCATTTGCCTCCATGTATGCAACCTCAGGAATTGAACGAATAGCGGATTAAAAGAGAGCATCCATTTAAGGATGCTCTTCATGAAGGACGTCTAAGCAATGCAATTGCCATCATCATTGTACCTAATCCAAATAGTAGTGGTTGAAGAATCATTAGAGCAGGTGAGAGCAATGATAGTTGCCCAACAAGCGCCAAGATCCAGCCTATGAATAGGAGAGTTGCGCGGGTCTTATAGAACGAATCGCTTTCTCTTCTCACCATCATCAAAAAGATGATGCCATCGAGAACAGCAATTAATATTGGTCCAGCTAGGATGCCGAGATATGGAATACTGCCAAAAGTGATTTGATAGATATCCATACTCTCAACACTATATCGATATGCAATTTCTCCAAGAGCAGCTAAAACTAAGGATACTAGAGTTACTATTAATGATAATATAAGAATCCATTTTGCGATATTTCCTGAACTAGATCCTTTCCCTTCTATCATCATTGGATAGAATCCAAAAATCGCTAATAGAAAAGGAGCAAGGAGAGTGAATATTATGGAAATCCGATATAAGATCATACTCCCATCTGTATTCATATCGAAGAAACCGCGGCCAAAGTAGGAATAGCATATCAAGGTAAATACAAGGAGGAATAGTGAGAATACTAAAGTAAGGTTGTTCCTCTGCTCAAAATACCTCCGTAATAATAATAGGAAGCAGACTGTCATGATAATTGCGTCAGCTGCAAATAGATAGTGAATTATACCCAACGCCATATTGGAAACCACCAGTAGGCAATTGGTGTATAAGTTCTATATAGTCTTTAGCTCGATGCGTATTGCTATTCTGAATCATGTAGGGTTGAAATAGAAGTTCAATCAAGCTCCTGCATATTCTTAGAAGTCACCTTCAGATGACTTGCTGGGTTTGACGTCCATACAGAACGAACTATACTCGGTTAGCTTCCACTGTCCCTTACTATTCTCCTTCAATTGGCAAGGAACTGGATTGTCACGTCCTCCACTATGAACGAAGATTTTCACTCCACCCATATGATCTTGTTTCCGAACTATCGTGAGCGTGAGCTTGTCCCAATCGATTTCATAGTCATTCTCGTTTGTACCTCCAACATAGGAACGAGCATTGTGCTTACTCTCAAGGAATTGCTCCACGAAATACTTGGCTCGATTACCTAATTTCAAACCTGAGGGAGAGCTTCCATCTTCCTTGCAATCATTCTTTGTTATGACCACAGTCATCATCTCTTCAGCAGTTTTCCTATTCTTCTCAAGATTTAGAGCTGCGATGAGATAATAGAGAATAGTATTCTCGGGTTTTGTCGCATCCTTTTCCCAGGCAGATTTGAACCCATCAAATTTCGTAATCATTGACTTTGTTACTTTTGCCATAATAACACCTTTGGCATTGACTGAAAAATCATTGAAAAAGGTTGACTGAATATATCAAAGAAGATGGATGTCCTTATCTCAGAGTCGTTAGCAAGTCGCTGAATCTTCCAAGCCCTTCTCGGAGCTTTTCTTCACTATATCCAAATCCAATTCTTAGATACTTATCCATCCCAAAATAGGCACCAGGTACTATTAGCACATTCTTTTCAATCCTCAGCTTTTCTACCAAAGGAACGCTTTGAATCTCCAGATCATATCTTGGAAAGCACATCGATGCTGCTTCTGGAGGAATGTAGCTGAAGATATCTGAATGACCATCCAGCCATTGTTTCATCACATGCCAATTTCCCTTTACTCTTGATCTTGCTCTTTCCTCCAACTTCTTCCGGTTCTCTGGTTCTAAGGAGATTGTGCCAAGATAGTCACTAAGGTATGACGGACAAATAGTAGTGAAATCAGAATAAGCCCACAGACTATTGATTTTTGATGCATTCTGTGATACTATCCAGCCTAACCGTAGTCCAGGCAATCCATACACCTTAGATAAACTAGAAGTAACAAGGACATCGTCTGTCAATCCGTACGCAGATGGAGACTTCGGTCCATCGATCTCTACACCTCTATAGATCTCATCAGAAATGAGCCAAGCCTTAGCATCTTCTGATATCTCAGCAATAGATTTCAGCGAGGTTTTGTCAACAATTGCACCGGTAGGATTGTTGGGAGTGCATATCGCAATAGCAACCGTATCTTTCGATACCAATGATTTTAGCTGCTCGATATCAGGAATCCACTTATTGCCCTTCATTCGAAGGTAGAATGGCTTTACCTTCCCTCCAAGATTTTTCCATGCGCCATACAACTGCATATAATTGGGGAGCATTGCGATCAGCTCACCATTACCTCCACTCTCAAGGAGTAGATTCCAAGCTGCAATGAAATTCGCCTCGGCCCCACCGTTTGTTACAAGTACATTATCTGCATTGGCTTCAGGATACATTGATGCGATATTCTCTCGGAGCGTCTTCGTACCATTCGTCTGAGAGTATCCCAATCTCTGATCGAAGAGTAGTTGTCTATCTCGAGAATCATCTAATAGCTCTCCTAATGTTACAGGAGAAACTCCGCTTTCAGTCAGATTGATCTCTACTTGATGTTCCCATATTGATTGAATCCTCTCTAGTTCAAATGGCTCGAACTTCATAACTACTCCTCAGTTCTGTCATTAGACTTGTATTTTGAGTACATCCATACTGATTATGATGTCGGTTGAATCTCTTTCGATTAAATAGAGAAGAACTATATGATTTCAAGAGCATAGATTACTAGAGGTATGTAGCGTGTCCAATACCGACGAAGTGGATTGGGATGAAGTCGCAAAGAGAAGAAACGCAGCACAGAATAGAGAAAATGTAATGGTAATTGCAAACTTTGTTCTTGGAAGCTGCTGGGCAGTTACATTTGTGTATAGCTTGATGTTATACACTCATGAAGGACTATCTAGCATGCTTGCACCAGATCATGACATTTCTTGGACATTATTTAGCTATGGCATGATTGGTAATCTGATATTACTTTCACTGGTTGTTAGTCTAGGCTATTTCGCTCTGAGGTATCATATAAAGAGAGTAAATGAAAGGAATGAGCATACTCGATGAGTGCTTCAATTTTTACAACATCCAGATTATTACAATTCTTTACAAAAGAGGATGAATGAGTCCATAGAAACTCACAAAACCAGAAGTCACCCTTTTCCTCGAGAGGGATATTCACAGGAAATATAACATCGAATCTTTCATCTCCAGTTGGTAATCTTAATGACAAAAGAAAGAATTATAGAAGAACTTCGGAAACTTAAGCGTGTATTCGAGAATCCAGAGCTCAAGACTGAGTTCGAATACTTCAACAAAACCATTCAACTCAACTTTCCAGATATCGATGTTGATGCATTTCTTCAGATCGGGAATTCTGCTATTGATGCACTAGGAGTGGGAATTGCTGAAACAGAATTGGGAGTCACGATGGATTCATCAGTCTTCTTTGGAATACTGGATAAGTCAGTAGATCCAAAGGCTGCATACTCAAATGGTAAGATAGAGGTCCGAGGGGATATTCCCACATTGATGAAACTAGAGAAACTACTTAGCTAGACATCTTATGGATTCCATTGCTCCGCCATACAATCATTGAGTTTGCTGGTACTCTCCCATGGCCTCTTATGGTCTGCCCATAGGCCTATAGACAAAAGGATAGAGAGTCCATTTGGACTCTTGATTCTAGAAATCACCCTTCTCCTGAGGAGTGGGTTTGACACCTGTGCAGACTGAGCTGTACTCCATCAATTTCCACTGCCCACTGGAATTTTCCCTTACTTGTAGTGGAGTTGGATTGTCCTTGCCGCCACTCTGAATGAATATCTTGTATCCTTTCTGATAGTCCTGCCTACTCACAACTGTCATTACCAACTCGGTCTTCTTGTACTTATACCCATTCTCAGGAGTGCCGCCAACATAGGAGGCAGCTATTCTTGGATTCTTCTTGAATTGACCAATGAAATATTTAGCACTGCGTCCAAGTTTGAATCCTGATGGACTTTTCTTATCAGGTAGGCAGTGATCTTTGTGAACTAGGATGGTCATCATCGCTTCAGCTCTCTCGGGATCATCCTCAATGTTAAGCGCAGCAATGATATAGTACATTATTGTGTTCTCAGGCTTTCCAGCATCCTTTTCCCAAGCAGCTTGGAACTTCTTAAAATCTGTAATCATGGCTTTCTTGACAGTTGCCAAATGCAAATCACCGAAAAGTCATATGAAATACATTTGAAAAAGGATTCGTGTATTAATCGCGTAAGAATTATTTCTTCGTCTGTGCGAAGAGATTTATTAGAAGTTAGCAGATGGATTCTGCTTGACGAATGTTTTTACGTGTTTGGGTTTATTATGAGGTGCTAGGCTACCAGTATTTTTTGAATATTGGACAACAAGCACACCAAGGCGATCATCCATGGCGAAAAGTAAAACAAGATTCTTCCTGCCACTACTATTCTACATTGTCATAGGAGGTACAGCAGCATCAATTATCTATCTTGCAACAAGTCAAAATCCTCCTACAGATGTAATGGGATTTGAAGCAATACCAACTCAAAATCTGATAATGATAATCTTGGGGGCATCTATTCCGATCTTGCTATTGGAGTATTACATTTTTGCCATTCCCTTAGCAGCTGGATTTCTTTTCATTAATAGAATTATGAGAGCTGCATCATATGAAATGAACATCATGAACATTGGTCGAGAGTTTAGCGGGAGACACATGATTAGAAGGGCTGCAGCACCTGCATTATTTAGCGTTGCATTTTCAAACAATCTATTCATTCGGAATTTCATCTTAGACTATGTCAACATTCAAGTTCCAGTGGAAGGATACGCGTTCCTTGCTGAAGCTACAATCTCCTTGATGAGTGCTTTGCTGTTCATGCCAATTTCCCTATTGATATTCATGCCCACATGGGTCCTCAATGATTCGGGGATTGTAACTCATCTCAAAGAGGGAAAATTGACTATTCGTCAATGTCCAGATACGCAAGGAGTTGGACGATGGGTCAGCAATATCTTTGGAGGTTATGCCCTAATTCAATTCCCTATTACGATGGTCACTACTCACTTCTATGAGCCTTACATCATTGGAACTAATACACTCACTGAAACTGCGATGATAAACGTCCTTTTGCTAACCATCGGTTTACCCCTTTTTGTGATGGCATTCATCTTACCGGTTATCGCTTTCAATGAAAGAGCACAAACAAAGATCAGAACAAAGATGGCTGCTATTTCAACGAGATTAGGAGCGACAATCGTTAGAAAGGAGAGAATTGAAAAAGCACAAAGAATCACTCGAGAAGGTATTCTAACTGAAGAAGGTGGTCGTGAAATCGTCTCTACGGCTAAAACTATGAATGTATCTA
>JAEORN010000070.1 GCA_016840825.1 Candidatus Thorarchaeota archaeon
ATCTCGGGCATGCATAAAAATGAGAAACAATCGTTAATATTCGTTAGGATGTGACACCTTACAAATTTAGCAACTCAGACAGAGGCATTGCTAGAAGTATCTCGTCGGAGTACTCATCATCATACTTCAGCCCAGACCGAAGTATACCATACTGTATGAAGCCAATCTTTGTATATGCCAGAAATGCATTATGATTGTCCGATGCTACACTTATCTCTACAATCTCAACCCCGTACTCCTTGAAATGGCTAGCAATTTCCTTCATCATAAGTCGTGCAATGCCTAGACTTCTGAAATCTTCATGAATAACGACTTGAATAAATTCAATACGATGTCGTTCTCCAAACCACCTTCTTCTTATTCCAGTACAAACACCCACCACTCGTCTGTCCACTAATGCACAGATGCTGTAGACCTCCTCTCCTCCTGGAGCTAGCAAATCTTCTCGTTGCTTGACTATGGTTTCGATACTTACTCCCTGAAAGAGATCTCTTGATATAGATCCAGCTAGAGTGTCATCGTAGACTTTGATTTCTAATGATTTGTCATTTGGAAGGATATAGTTAGTCATGCATTCACTCTCCAGAAAGGAAGCATGTGGGAGGAAAAGCGGTATATATGTAGTAAGTTTCAACACATGGAAGAGATGATAAGCTTCTTTTCCAATGGCATTCTTGGAACATATCCCTGTTTCTTTTCAGAGTCAGCAATCCTAGATTGACTTAGGAAGTGAGAATAATGATACAATGTCGAAGATGTAAGAAGAAGATTCGAGGTGAACCTGTTCTTGTAGGCTCTCCACCTCGTCCACTCTGTAAGAGTTGTGCAGAGAAAATTGCGCACTAAGGATTCTTTAGCGGACAAGGGTCCTTGCTTATTTCTGTGTGCGACGATGGAAGAAAATGGTGGACCGGCCGAGATTTGAACTCGGGACCTTCTGAATGCGAATCAGACGATCTACCAGTCTGATCTACCGGCCCATATTTTTCGATTCAGTTGATGATATCTTAAAACCTTGTCTGATGTAATCCATAGATGTCAGACATCGATTCCAAAAGCTTGAGAGAATCTCTCAATTTTCTTATACTCGACAAGGAATTCTCTCCCCTTCTCTGTGAGTAAATAAGATCTATTCTCACCTTCGGCAAGTTCACTGATGAGTTCTTTCTCGAGTAATTCGTCAATATATTGTGTGAGCCTATCATGAGATAGATTTGCAGCATACAGAATCTTTGTTGGCCCCGCTCCATCCTCTCCCTCGATTTGGACGGCTCGCAGCATATCTGCGAGAATGCGTACCTTTGATCTATATGCTCTCTTCTTACTCATCCTTTTGTGCCTGCCTAAGCATAACAAGGAATGAGAACAAGCCTAGGAATTGTGTAAGCTGACTGCCTAAATAGACGAGATAAGTCCGAGTATCCACTACATCAACCATACCAATGATATGGCTGATCAGGATTAACAGGAATCCCACGAAGACATAGAGTGCAAACTTTGTCCTAACTGCTGCGTAGTTCATCAAAGTCTGAAGTACTACTATGATTAGGAGTAGGATTGCTATGACATCTAACTCTGGCGAAATAAGAAATGGCAAGACCAATGCAGCCATTGCATTGTTATTTCCGTGTTGTTCAGCACGGCCTCTGAACATAGCAGTCACAAAGATAGCATAAGCCATGATCTTCATTACACCAGATGCTAAGATCACAATGCTAAGGACTCGCTCAGGGTTTGCTGTAGTACCTAAGAAGTATAGAGTCCCAAGCACCCTTCCAAACATACCTGCAGAAAGGACCAGAAATCCAGTCGATAGGTCTGAAAGCTTCTTTTGTCTGGTCAAAATGAAGGCGCTGTTGGCATAGTGTGATACCATAAGTGCTATGATGCCTGCTAAGGCCTCAATAATCAAATCCACACGAATTATTGCAATCAATACTTGGTCTTGCATTCAGCACGCCAATCCTAAGCTTGTTTCTTCCAGTTTTATATCAGATGAATGAATCATCTTCCTTTTGGGTGAATTTGTGATGAATTGAATTTATCTGGTTCAAAAAAAGACCCAAGGTGTGTGAGAATATCTCAAATATACCATTATATTAAATCCGATATTGAAGATTTATTTTCTCAGTTGATATTACTTATATGCAATTGTGTGTGTAGTCTGTACCAATTCACTATCGTTTTGCAATCCGCGAGACGAAGGAGGAATTATCTTTGGAGAGAAATCAATTAATCGCAATTGTAGTCATCATTGTGATTATTGGTGGAGTAGGCGCGGCTGTCTACTTTTGGAATCCTCCAGTTCCAACACCTGATATTATCATCTTTGGAACTACGGATTCAGTAGAAGCTAGTCTAGATCCAGCACAATCGTATGATTACTTTGGTTGGGAAATAATTACTGCACTAGGTCAAGGCTTGGTTGAGATTGTACCGGGGTCGTCTGCAGGAGCAGATGATATCCGTGGTGCGCTCGCTTCGTCTTGGACGGTCAGTACTGATAAGAAAATATGGGACTTTACACTTAGGCAAGGATTGATCTATGCTGATGGTCAACCCTTCAATGCATCCTGTGTGAAATGGGCATTTGACCGCAACATCGGGATGGCACTCGAAGAAGGTCCACAGCTCAACATGGGCTATGGCGACATCATCGATAATGTCACCGTAACTGGGGACTATACCGTGAGATTCTATCTCAAGATTGCCTTTGCTCCATTCCTACAGCTAATGTCATGTGCCGCATCATACATCACACATCCTGACTATAAGGATGACACAAATTATGTGGCATATGATGAGGACAATGGAGCTGCTAGCCATCCAAATGGTCTTGGTCCATACCTCCTGACCAATTGGACCCGTTCTGGTGGTTCTGATGTAATAATGCGACTCGAGGCTAATCCAAACTATTGGAATGCTTCCTTGCCATTGACACATACCATCATCATCCAATTCTACTCAACTGATACAGCGTTAGCTGCAGCAATGACCTCGGGAGAAGTTGACATTGCGTATCGTCACTTGAATCCAGCACAAGTGAATACATTTAGGACAAATGTCAACTTCAAGGTCTGGGAGGGAGTTGGTGCATCTATCCAATACCTGCTCTTCCAGCAGACGATCTATCCATACAATGAAACTCTGATTCGACAAGGAATCGCAGCAGCTTTGAACAGGTCGAATATCGCTGATCTAGTCTTCGAAGGCACAGTAGATCCACTCTATAGTGTGATTCCTGCAGGAATGGCCTATCACAGACCATCCTTTGAGGTATATGGTGAGGCAAACTACACCTACACGCAGGAGTGCTTGGACGCCTTTGGCTATAATTCGACCAATAAACTACTCGTACATCTATACTACGAGAGCTCTGGACACTATCCGTCGAGTGAGCAACAAGCAACGGTGTACAAGAGCGACTTAGAAGCGAGCGGTGTGATTACGGTCCAGATACATGCTCTAGATTGGCCTGCATATAGGGTACAGCGAAATGCTGGCACAATGGATGTCTTCATCTATGGATGGTACCCAGACTTCATCGACCCCGATAACTATGGCTTCTTGCCATTCGCATCATGGCTCAATCTGGGATACAACGAAACCTATCCTGCTGGTGGTGTGGCCCAATACGACCTCTGGGTTGAGGGTAGGAGCGCTCAGACAAATGCAGCTCGACAAGCGGCATACTATGATTTGCAGGACTTGCAAGCTGAAGAGTGTTCACTAATTCCACTCTGGCAAGGCCGCAACAATGCTGTCACCAAGGCAGACATTGGTGGAATAGTTCTAGACATCACTGTGAATTGGCGCCATTGGCTCCTCTATTGGAATCCCTAGATAGTATATTTCATGGTGCTGTTAGCCAAAACAGCACCTTTCTCCTTTTTTTAAGCCTTAATCCTATTTTTTCGTCGTTCCTAACACACTTATCTTGCAGTTGCATTGAAATAGGGTAATAGATTTCAACTGATTAGAATAATTTTACCAAGAAGGAGGTTCTGGTTGGTTGTCGCTTAGATCCTATATCGTGACCCGTATCCTACTTACAATCCCGATGATTATGCTACTACTCACAATAGTATTCATTGTCCTTAGAATAGTTCCCGGTGATCCTGCACTCTTACACTTTGAGAAGAATGTGGATCCCGATACTCTTGCAGCATTTAAGGCGCGATTGGGATTGGATAAACCAATCCTGGAGCAGTACTTTAGCTATTTGGGTGGATTGCTCGTTGGCGACTTAGGTCTATCTATGCAGGATTACTCTCGAGTCAATACTCACATTGCAGATCGATTCCCTGCAACTCTGGAACTCACCATCTACTCCATGCTTTTTGCAGTCTTACTAGGAGTTGCACTTGGAGTCAAGTCATCCAAAAGTTACGACAAGCCTACCGACCATGGTATTCGTCTATTCGGAATCATCACCTATGCTATCCCAGTATTCTTTCTAGGAATGATTTTACAGTTCATCTTTGGAATATGGCTTGGAATCCTTCCAGTCAATGGTCGATATGACCCACATTACGCCTTTCCAACTCGCATAACTGGGATGTATACGATAGATGCGATTCTAACTCTAAATCCCACCGCATTCTTCATAGCCGCACAATACATCATCCTTCCATCTTTTACACTGGGGACTGTACTCTGTGGAATCTTCATCCGTCTGACTAGAACGAACATGCTTGAAACGCTTCGTATGGATTTTGTCGTTGCAGCTGAGGCTAGAGGTCTCCCTGAAGGAACTATTACCTACGGATACGCTCTAAAGAACGCCTTTCTCCCTATCTTGACAATGATTGGATTGCAATTCGCAGCTTTGTTAGCAGGTGCGGTTCTAACAGAAACGACATTCAATTGGTTGGGCTTGGGTACATATCTTGTGGACAGAATCAATTATCGTGACTACACAGGAATTCAAGGCACGGTCGTATTCTTTGGAATCCTTGTCAGTCTGGTGACTTTGGTCATGGATATTCTATATGCATACCTTGACCCCAGAATCAGATTGTAGGAGGCAAAGGATATGTCTAAAGTACTAAGTGGTATATTTTTCCAACTGGCTCCATCAAAAGAAGAATTGCAGGATTATTCCAGAAAATGGTGGTTGGCTATTGTTTCATTAGCCGTATTTACACTGGCTCTTGTAGCAAGTCTGATTATGATGTCTCTGGTTTCTCATAGCGGCGTTGGTGTCTATGTTGTTCTTGGCACATTCTGTATAGGAATTGGCATCCTTTTCACTTTTGGATATCTAAAGAGTCGCGATCAAATCTTTGACTTCGCAAAGCCCGGTAACATTTTTCGTTTCGCACTTGTATTCTTGATATTTTCAGCGATATTCTTTCCTTTTGGATTCTTGATTTATCCTTCTGATTCCATCGGTTTTGGTGTTGCGGTGCTTTCAGGCGGTTTTATCTTATCCATACTTCTAATGGTCGCTTTTGAAGGCTATCAAAGATTGAAAGAAAGAGGTTCGCCGGGTATTCTCACTTCCGCGGGTCTGCTGATGGTATTGGCATTAGTCTATATGACCGTGATAGCCTACTGGATCGTGCCATATAATCCATTCTCGATAAATGTCGGAGGAAGGAGAGAACCTCCTAACCCTGAGTTTCCCTTGGGTACTACTTCATTGGGCCAAGATATGCTGAGTCGAGTCGTTGCTGGTGGAGCTACGATGCTACAGGTCGCTGTTCTTTCGGTGATTGTGTGTTTCTTCATTGGCGTTCCATTGGGACTTCTATCTTCGTACAGAGGTGGCAATCTCGACAGGGGCATGAGCTTGGTCATGGATAGTATCTTTGCATTTCCAGGCTTAGTTTTGGCAATAGCAATCTCTGCGATGCTTGGCCCCGGAGTAGTGAACATGGCGATAGCAATCGCAGTTGTCTACATTCCTTCCTATTTTCGTATCATTAGAAGTCAAGTTTTTACTGTGAAAGAATTGCCGTATGTTGAAGCAGCTATCATTATGGGTGCAAAGGACAGGGAGATCCTAATGAGATATATCCTTCCCAACGTGATTCCTTCTGTTGTTGTAATAGTGTCAATCAATTTCGCGGATGCAGTATTGACAGCTGCAGGGCTCACATTTGTTGGACTCGGCCTTCCAATCGATATCGCTGATTGGGGATGGGACCTTACATTGGGATTTGAAGTCATCATTGTAGGTGCATGGTGGGTTTCTTCATTTCCCGGCCTAATGATAGTACTTCTAGCTTTAGGCTTCACACTGACCGGAGAAGGTCTCAACGAGATACTTACTCCAAAGCTAAGGGAGTGATAGATATGACCGATGTCCTAAGAATCAATGATCTCGTTGTAGAATACAAAACTAGACGTGGCATCGCTCGTGCAGTCGATGGAGTACGCCTGAATCTGCAGGAGAACAGGACCTTGGGTCTAGCTGGAGAGTCTGGTTGCGGAAAGTCGACCTTAGGTCGTTCTATTATGCAGATCGTACCTTACCCTGGTCAGATCGTGAGTGGAGAAATAATTCTTAACGTGGATCGTGAGACCAAATGGAAGAAAGGAGTCATCGAAGCGGGTGATATTCCTATCCTCGAAATGAATCATGAACAGATGCGTGCAATCCGAGGACGTGAGATTGCCTACATCTTTCAAGATCCGATGACCTCTCTCAACCCTATGCTAAGCATTGGGGATCATTTCATTCAGATTCAGAAGGCTCATGATCCTGACCTCGGAGATGATAAGGCCTTAGAACATGCAGAAGAGGTTCTTGAGCGTCTAGGTCTTCTAGCAGAGCGTGTGAATGACTACCCTCATCAGTTTAGTGGTGGGATGCGTCAACGAGTAATGATTGGACTCGCTCTAGTCATGAAACCACGCTTACTTATCTCTGATGAGCCAACAACATCCCTTGATGTTATTGTAGAGGCGCAAATCCTAGAAGAAATGGCTCAACTGAAAGAATTCTTTAACTTGACAATGATTCTCATCACACACAACCTAGGTGTCTTAGCTCAGACTGCTGATGATGTCGCAATAATGTATACAGGAAAACTTGCAGAGCTAGCCAGTACTGAAACCCTATTCGAGAACCCACAGCATCCATATACTCAAGCTCTCCTTCAGTCAGTTCCTGATGTGACGAAGCCTGAAAAGAAGCTGACATGGATTCCCGGTGCTCCCCCTGATTTGGTCAATCCCTTACCAGGATGCATGTTTCACCCACGTTGTCCCTTTGCTATGGATATTTGTGCGAAGGAAGTACCAGAGCTGCTGGACAGCCCTTCTGGGGGAACTGTTGCCTGTCATTTGTATGGGAGGAAGTGAAATGAAATTACTAGAGATCAAGGACGTTAAGAAGTATTTTCCAGTACAGAAGGGATTCGTCGAACAGCTGGTAACACGTAACAAGACCTTTGTCAAAGCGGTTGATGGAGTTTCATTTGATATCATGAAGGGTGAGGTGCTTGGGCTTGCTGGTGAGAGTGGCTCTGGAAAGACGACAATGGGCAGGCTCTGTGTGCGACTCATCGCTCCAACAGAGGGTGAGATTCTATTCGATGGACAGGATCTCGCCAAGATGAGGGGGCTTGAGATGCGCAGGATGCGCCAACGCATTCAATTCACGTTCCAAGACCCCTCTTCCTCACTCAATCCTCGAACCTCCATCGGTGATGCAATTGCGCATGCACTGAAGTTTCAAGAGATTGGTACTCCCGAAGAGCGAAAGGAGAGAGCTGAGAATGTTCTGGAACGAGTTGGTCTATCTCCTGCTTCATCATTCTATGACAGAAAGCCACACCAGCTTTCTGGAGGGCAGAAGCAACGGGTTGTCTTTGGGAGAGCCATCATTCTGAATCCTGAGTTCGTAGTTACTGATGAGCCTGTTGCAATGGTGGATGTTTCCATTAAAGCACAGCTCCTTGAGCTTATGCTCGACTTAAAGAAGGAACTCAACTTGACATATCTCTTCATATCTCATGATCTTGCTACAGCAAGGTATGTGTGTGATCGAATCGCTATCATGTACCTTGGGAAACTGATTGAGATTGGCGATAAGAATCAAATCTACGAAGAACCCCTTCATCCATATACTGAGGGGCTCATTAGTGCAATACCGGTACCCGATCCTTCAGTCAGAAAGGCCGAGAAAGTTCCCCGCGGAGAGATTCCTAGTCCAATCAACCCTCCTCCGGGTTGTCGATTTCATCCTCGATGCCCTAAGGCATTTGATAGATGTCCCCTTGAAGAACCCGAGCTCACTTCTGCAGGGGATGGTCGGTATGTTTCATGCCATCTCTACTCAAACTAGTGATGACATGCGAATGTTTCTACTAGACGAATCATCTAGTGCAATCGTTCATTCAGCCTTTATATCAAAACTGGCATACATTTAGTGAGTAAAATGAAGCATGCCAAGAAGATTGTTCTCTCCACAGTAGGCGTTTCACTTCTTGTAGTGTTTCTCCTCTCCCTGGCAATGGTCCCCAGTGATGCCGCTGCTATCTTAGACACTCCTCATTCAACAGCAGCGAATACAGGAAACTCGTTTTCAATCGATGCTATGGGAGAGGCTCTCTCTCTCAATGATACAGATAGTATTCGAGCTCTGACAAAGATGCACATTGAGTTCCTCATCGTTCAAAATGGCTCTCATGGAGTCCTCTTTTTGATGACATCTGCATTGTTCAAGATGAACTACACATCTTACTCCCTGATAGAAGGAGTAGGTATAGCTGGAAGACCCGAATCGAGTTCATTCAACGGAACGATAGTGTTCGCATTCAGAATGAACCTGACTCAGGATGATGGGCATCTTACACAACTTGCTTTCAGAGGGTTTGTTGACCGCTCTGAGAGTGGAGGACCAATACTATACATGCGCGGTAGAATTACATTCGAAGATATACAATACTATCTGATTCAACGAGGTAAAATTCATTTTCTAGACACATGATGGAAGAAACCGAGGACTGCAAGCAATGTGCCACATTCCCGTAACACATTGCTCTTGAAAGGCGGGATCAAACCCGCCCTTCCATCACCTTACGAATATCTAATCTTTTCTATCAAGAATTGCTTCTACCTTAGATAATCGGTCTTTGAGGTCTCTATTCTCTTTCTCAAGTTCCTCAACTGACTTTTGAAGTGATTTCACTTCTGTCGAATCCTTCTTCTTGCTTAGTGCTCGAATTGCCACTCTTGCAAGCCTAATGATATCCGCATCAACATGCCCCTCTGCTAGCTTATTGAGTGAAGGAATGAGCGACGAATCTCCATACGCTCTAGCTGCACTTATGGCTCCAACTTGCACTTTATGCGACCTATCATGAAGAAGTCCTTCAATGACATCTTTAACTTCTGGATGTTTCTTATTGTACTTCTTACCAAGTGTAGCTAGCAATCCTGGAGCTGTTCTTCTCAAGTAATCATCGTGTCCAAGCTTGGTATACTCGACGATGATTTGTATAGCCTCTCGCTTGCCAGTTTCTTTTAGACCGCTAAGAAATCCTCTTCTAACAATCTCTGTCCAAGTTTCTGGAGCTTTTCTAATGCCCTCTTTCAGGATTGCAAATGACTCCTCATGTCGTATTTGACCAATCGAGGTTGCTGCAGATGCGACCACAAAATCGGAGGTTTCATCATTTAGCATATTCTTCAGTGCATTCAATGCCTTTTCACTTTCATAGAAATTACCTAATGCTGCTGCAACCTGAGTCCTGGCTCTGCTATCTTTCAAATTGCATCCTTTTAGAAGCTGGATAAGTGCAGAATCGTTCTTTACTTTTCCAAGAACCTTAGCAATCTCTCCTTGAACTCCCCAAAACGATTCTTCGACAAGAGCCTTTCCCAATGCCTCGAGTGAGATAGGATTTGCCTTATTGCCAAGTGCCTGTGCTGCCTTAATCCGCATAATCACGTTTCGCCCATGATGTAGCTGATCTATCCACATCTGCTCAGGCTTTGTGATATCCCAATCCATCAGTACTGCATAATCTGGATCGATAAGAATCTGCTTCGGTTTCCTTTCGACAGGATAGTAGAAGGTATGAACTCGCTCATTCACTTGCATAGTGTATCTTGTGACTTCTCCTTCATTATCAACAAACTCAACTGTTAGAGGGAACTTGAACACTTCAGGTGTCATACCATCATTATGTTTGTGTGTCTGCTCGATTTTAACAAGTGCATGCCCTAGCTTCTCATCATGAGAGCATGTAATCTTGCACTCCGGATATCCTGCTTTGTAGAGCCATTGCTCGAAGAACCATCCATAATCCTCTCCAGTCATTTCCGTGAGAAGAGCTTCTAGGTCATGAGTATATGGTGACTTGTGTGCAAATCTGGTCATCCACTCACCTAGTATCTGCCACCACCGATCTTCGCCTACAAGATGCTTTAGCATATAGTATCTCCAGGCTGCTCCTGGGTAGAGATGTCTGTCGAACATATCCGAACCGCGTTCCCACTCGTTCTGTACAATAGGACGTCTATACTGATTCTTGTCTTCATCAAAATAGGATGTCTGTTTTCCATATTGATCATAGAGGTATTCATCAAGGCCTATATCATGTAGCTTCCATTCATTTTGCATTTGAGTGCCCCAGCCTTCATTCAGCCAACCATGGGACCAAGTTCGGCATGTGACCAGATCTCCACCCCACATGTGAGCTAGCTCATGAGCAACGAGCCAATCTGATTGGTAATCCTTGTGTATCTTCTCATCGTGCAATGTGACATCTGTCTGAGTTGTCGCACTAGTGTTCTCCATTCCTCCAATGACAAAATTCGCTGCAGTGATTTGAGCATATTTCGCCCAAGGATACTTCACTCCAAGCTTTTGCTCGAAGAATCTTATCATCTCAGGTGTCTTTCCAAAAGATCGATAGACTGTTTCTCTATCCCACTTCTTATGCGCATAGAAGCTTACTTCAAGACCATCCAGATTCTCTTTATACTCAACATATTCAGATGCGGCCATAGTCAGAAGATATGCCGGGATTGGAAGCTCTTGGACCCAATGGAATGTTTCGGTCCCATCATCGTTCTTTTTCCGCTCCTTCAAATACCCATTACTCATCGCAAAGTATCCATCAGGGACTGTGAGAATTGTTTCTGTTGGGAACTTATGACTGGGGTTGTCATAGATTGGAACACAAGCTCTACAGCAATCGTCCTGCATCTGAGTCCAAAAGGAACTCTCTATATTTGGAAACTCTGGGCACGGATTCGTGAACCAAAGACCCACACGTGGATTCTCAATTGTGTATGTGAAGGTCAACTCTTCGGATGTCCCTTGATCGAGGGGCTTTGAAAGGTAGACCATCATGCTTTCTGAATCTGAATCAACATCAAAATCAACTTCTTCCCCTGAGGAGTCTGTGATCCCGGAAATATTGAGGTCAAGCATATGCAAAAATACCTTTGATAGTTGTGGCACAATTGATGTAATTCTAAGTCTTGAAATCGCATCCACTCTTTCATTGGCAATATCTACATTCCAATCAATAGTTAGTAGGTCGATATTGTAATGTCTTGGAGGTGTCCATTGTGGTCTTGCAGTAGGAAATGTGAAAGATTCCCTTTCCGATGCAAACACACTCTTTTGTTCCAATGAATCGCCGCGCATAAGTGACTCTAGAAGATCATGGAAATCGGTCATTAGAATAAACCCTCTTTTTCTACCTCTTCTTTGAATACAATCAGCAGATGAGTGTTCCCTTTCAACCAATTTACAAACCGGAAATGATAGGTATCGGTTTGTACGACTAATAACCTAGTGGGGCATGAGCATGATAGTCGACTCTCATTGTCATCTCGAGATGTACGGGAGCAACGTAGAGCTGGCACTATCTGACTTGGAGAGGAACGGTATTGTCGCAGTCAGTCTATCGAATGGAATCCCATCCTATGAGCGAACGCTGAAAATTGCGGACCTGTGCAAGATGGTGATTCCTGGATTTGGCATCAATCCCCATAATGCTCCTGATGTTGAGGGTAACTTGGACCTAATTCGGAAATATGCGAAGCAAAACATTGTTCTCGGTGAGATTGGATTGGACCACTTCTTCGCAAAGGACTCCTCTGCCTATCCTCTTCAGGAAGACCTTTTCAAGCTGTTTCTTGAAGTCGCAGAACAACAAGATTCGATACTCAGTATACATAGTCGTGGTGCAGACATGGATGTGATACTGATACTCGATTCATACTCTATATCTCGTGTAGTAATCCACGGATTTGATCAGGACCAGAGTATTGCACAGCAGTACATTGATAGAGATATCTATCTCTCCTTTGGAGCGTTGATCACTGAGAAATACTCCGAGATAGTACCACAGTGGGAGGAGGTCCGGGAAGCTGCTTCTCAAGTGCCTGATGACCTCATACTCATGGAAACTGATGCTCCGGGTGTATGGATTGACGAGCTGCCTGCAGAGCGTCTATTCCAAGTTCTAAGCACTCTTTCAGCTCTAAGACTACAGCCACCTCGTGATACACAAGATCAAGTCAATAGGAATTTCATCAGATTGATTGATGGGATATCAGAGTTCGAAGAACAGAAAGCATTGGTGCAATCTGATACTGGAAGTGTCTAATCAGATCAGTGTCTTCTGATGAAAGCGTGAAGGATTCTATTTTGGAATCTCATAGTTCGATATGAATAATTCATTCCCTCTCTTTGCAGAACCCTGCATGTAGTTGTTCATACCATATTGTAAAGTCCATTCTTCTAGATATGCAAAGTCAAAGAGTTCTCGAACCTCAGGCGAATCGTCATAGGTAATCAGCCATTTATGTGAGCATCGCTTCATGACTTCGGAAAAGCGTTGGTGATTAAACTCTGTGTGCAAATCTCCATTCTTTCCATACAGTCGTGATTTTGTAGCAGAAATGTATGGAGGGTCCAAAAAAATGAAGACATCCTCTCCTGGTGCATTGACTACAGATTCATAATCCCCGTGAGTGATTCTCACATTCTGTAGAATCTTCATCAAATCCCTAAGTCTATCAATTGCTGATTGTGTGAATCTGCGTGCAAAGGATTGTTTTGAGTAGCCTCCTGATTCAACTGTACCTGAGAATGTGATACGATTCAGGATGAAGAAGCGCACACCTCTCTCAAAATCATCCCATTCTCTACTTTCATCAGTCATATGGCTAAAGAGTTCTCGACCATCTTTCCACTCATCTTTATACTCTTGAATACTGTTGATCAATTTCTTTCCATTCTCTTTTAACTGGGACCAGAAGCAGTAGAGATCATAATTCAGGTCATTGATCCAAAATAATAGTTCTGAAGCAACTCTCTGCTTTATAGAAATAGATACTGAGCCGCCTCCTACAAATGGTTCTCTAAATTCTGTAAAATTCGGAATCCTGGGAATGATTTCCCTCAATGCCCTCGTTTTTCCTCCTGGATATCTTAGAGCCCCTCTAATTTCCTTTCTTATTGGCCTATACTCGAGGAAGCTATCAATTTTCAAATCTGAATTATTCTTCTCTTGCTTCATTGAGAATGACCCAAATTCAACTCTTTTTGCTACTTCTTCCATATACTCTGGTGATGATTTTATTCTATCTATCCTTAGATTCTATCAGGTATTAGCGCCTTTTGGCCTTTTTGTCTATGAAATGCAATACCTGACACAGAAAAGGCACCCTTCGAAGCGCTTATTAGCTAAAAGCTCAATTAAGTATGATTGTGTCCCTTGGAAAGCTTTAAATGAGTTTCACCGAGGGAAACATTGCTTCGCATCCTACGGTGTCAGGCTGGATGCTGTCGGCAAACGCCTAGCGATGATAGCCCGCGATTTCCAGATGCGAATACATGATGCGGACGTGAGATAGACTGGCGCAAAAGTGTCAGAGTCCCCTCAGGTCTAAGATATGCTCAACAGTGTGCAGGTATAATTGGGTAAGAACATCCCTTCTTTCCCCGTTTTAGCCTGTACTTCAATCAAGCGTTAAGTTTAGTGTGCTAAAGTTGTACGTGGTGACCGACTACTACTCCGGTCATACCTTGCTAAACACGTGCAATATCGATCAACTCTAGTTGATCCTGCTAGAGGACACTGCTATCGGCTTGGGGTTAAGACATGCAAGTTGAACGAGCACGCATCCGTGTTCGTGGCGAACGGCTCAGTAGTGTTGTTAACCTACCCTGTAGAGGTGTACAACGCCGGGAAACTGGCGGTAATCCACCATAGGAGCGATGTTCTGGAAATGATTTTGCTTCGAAATGGGACTCCTAGGTATGCTGGAGTTTCCGCTGCAGGATGGGACAGCACCGGATCATACTTGTAAGTGGGGTAAATGCCCACTTAGGTTGTGACCCGAACGGGCGATGTAAGTCGTGGCCCGGAGAAGGGCACTGAGACAAGGGCCCTAGCCCCACGGGGCGCAGCAGTTACGAAACCTCACCAATGCGCGAAAGCGCG
>JAEORN010000071.1 GCA_016840825.1 Candidatus Thorarchaeota archaeon
GGAGGCGATCTAAAATGGCTGAGATAACCTACAGGGATGCCTTGAATGCGGGCCTTCGGGAAGAAATGGAAAGAGATGAAGCTGTGTTCCTCTTAGGCGAAGACATCGGTATCAATTGGGGAGGCGCCTTCAAAGTTACAAAAGGACTAGCAGAGCAATTTGGAGTTGACCGTGTTCTAGACACGCCAATATCAGAGAACTCCATCGTAGGCGCAGCAGTGGGTGCAGCCATCACAGGGATGCGTCCTGTCGCAGAGATCATGTTTGGAGACCTCATTGCACTTGCAATGGATCAAGCATGCAATCAAGCAGCCAAGATGCGATACATGTTTGGAGGACAAACATCAGTACCTCTGGTCATTCGCACAGTATTTGGTGGCGGCAAGAACATTGCTTCACATCACTCTCAGAGCCTAGAGTCATGGTTCATGCATACACCTGGACTCAAAATCGCAGTTCCAGCATTCGCCTCTGACGCAAAGGGACTCATAAAGACAGCAATCCGAGACCCAGACCCAGTACTATTTGCAGAACATAAACTCGTCTACGATAAGAAGGAAGAAGTTCCTGACAAGGAATATCTGATTCCTTTTGGGGAAGCAAAGGTTCGGAGAGAAGGTGCTGATGTCACTGTGTGGGGAACTTTCTTCATGCTTCACAAAGCACTTGAAGTTGCAGAGGAACTGGCAAAAGAAGGCATCAGTGTTGAGGTTATAGACCCGAGAACACTCGTTCCTCTAGATAAGAAGACACTGATAGATTCGGTCAAGAAAACAGGTAGACTTGTTCTTGTAACCGAAGAAACAAGGACTTTGGCAACAACTGCTGAAATTGCAGCTATTGTGCAAGAAGAAGCATTTGATTGGCTGGATGCACCAATCAAACGTGTTAATGCACCTGACACTCCAGTACCTTTCGCACCAACATTGGAGGACTTCTTCATTCCTGATCATAAACGAATAGCACAAGCAATCAGAGATATTGTATAGGAGCTTTGAGAAAGATGGTTACGACCATGATCATGCAACGGATGAGTGTTGCCATGGAATATGGTGTCATCCTCAAATGGTTAAAGAAGGAAGGGGATGAAGTCAAAAAGGGAGACCCTGTTGTCGAGATTTTTGGAGAGAAGAACGAGTTCGAATTAGAAGCACCTGCAGAAGGGGTTCTCCTCAAGATTCTCTGTGAAGAGAACGACGAAATCCCAATTAGCGAGCCGATAGCTTTCATCGGTGAGAAAGGCGAAGATGTTCCGGACATAAAACCAAAGAAAATGACTCAAGCAACTGCATCTACTCAAGTATCAACAGTGTCAGTGGCACCACCAGTAACGAGTCCTACAAAACCTGATTCAAAGACACCTAAACTAACTCAAGCGAGTTCGGGTTCATTGATGGATGGTGGAAGAATTAGAATTTCTCCTCGTGCAAAGAAGAAAGCGGATGAGCTGGGAGTGAATCTTGCAATTGTAACCGGAACTGGTCCGTTGGGGAGAATTGTGGAGAAGGATGTCTTAGCAGCACAAGGAGCCACGCCTGAACCAGCGACATTCGCTATAGGAGACCGCAAGATCAAGAGAGTTGAAACTTTGACTCCATTGCGAAGAACGATTGCACGAAGGATGACACAAAGTGCTCAAAATCCGCATATCACTATGATAACGGAGATTGATATGACAGAGGCTGTTGCGCTACGTAATGAATTGAATAAGACAGTTGAGAAAGCGCATGGAATCAAGATTTCATTCAATGACATCATCCTAAAAGCTGTTGCGGATGTTCTCGAACGCTTTCCGAAATTCAATGCCATGTTAACTGGCAATGACCTTCATATGTTTGAAGAAGTCCATCTAGGTGTTGCTATGGCAACGAGTGATGGTTTGATAGTTCCTGTTGTTAGAAGTGCGAATAACAAATCCATTACAGAAATTGCTCAAGAAACAAAATCTCTTGGTAAGAAAGCGAAGGATAACTCTCTTTCACCCGAGGAGTTGACAGGAAGCACATTTACCGTATCAAATCTGGGCCCCTTCAAGGTTGACCTTTTCATTCCAGTTATTAACCCACCTGAAACTGCTATTCTTGCACTAGGACAGATTAAGAAGAAACCTGTGGTAATCGATGATATGATTGCTATTAGACATATGATGATGGCAAGCTGTGCAGTCGACCACCGAGTGCTAGATGGCGCTCCAGCAGGAGAGTTTCTACAGACTCTGAAGGAAACACTAGAGAATCCCTACATGATGAAATATTAATGTGTGATTGGAAGAGAATCCGATCACACTTCATACCTATTTCTGTTGAAGGTTAGTGAGTGAGCCAAATGCTGCATCTGCTTCTCTTTTGAACTCTTCAATGGTCTTCAATAGACTTACAGGCTTGTCATTTGGCCGGTCCTCAATGTTCTTCAAAGCAGTAGATACCTCCTCAAGTTGGCCCATAATCTTACCAATAGCGAATGAGATAGGGGAAGTCACACCTTTCCCAACAGAATAGAGAATTCTCTTTCTTCCACGACCAGTTTGGGTTTCATCATTCTCACTTTTTACTAAGTTCAGTGCTTCTAGCTGAGACAATACGAGAGATACATTACTACGAGAATAGCCTGTCACCTTTGCTATATCTTCTGCACTTAGCTTCTCAAATTCAGTACCTTTTGCTACATACAGTGTTGCAAGTGCCATGCCTGCATTGCGTTGAAGCCCGAGCCACTCAGATAGATTTACGCAGAATGAAACAAAACGAGGGTAGGGCTTTATTGATAACGGTGACACTCTTATTATCTCCGAATAATCTGTGAATTGACACCTTGGAAAAAACAACTCTAATCATAAAGTATTTTCTATATCGCAACCGGGACTCTCATCATATGATCATTCTGAAGAGGGAATCCCCTTTAGTTTCGCTCTTCAATCATCTGAAAGATGTAACCATCTATTTCCGATTTATCCACTAAATGAAGAGGACCAGCAAAGACTCGGATTTGAGCAACTCCTCTTCGATTTGTGGGGTAGGCTTTATGGGATGCGACTAAATCAAAAGAGTAATTCATTGTAAAATTAATTCTTTCTCCTTTAGTAAGGGCAGTTTTCACGTTCTCCGATAGGTCCGGATCAGAGAACATGGGGTAATTCCTAATTGATTCAAAGTCATTCAATCCAAACATTCGAATGCATTCCTGATTGATCTCCTGAATATTCCCGTTCTTGTCTGCAATTGCAATAGCAATAGGAGATTCGAAGAATATCGAGGAGAATTTTGCTTCACTCTTCAAGTGTTTCGTTTCAGCATCTCTCTGATCACTAAGATTTCGAACCCATACCCAAGAACCAATTGGAATACCATCGGCATTATCTCGGCGCCAAGCTGATAGCATCACAGGTATACGAGTTTCATCTATAGTCACTAACTGGAATTCGAATATATCCGATTGTCCGGATTGTTGAACCTGTAAACCGACCTGCTGAGCAGTGCTATGGAGATCAGGAGGTACAACCTTGGTGAATCTCTCACCTATTGCTCCATCAATGTCAATGCCTAGCATTTTCGCAAATGATTCGTTGTATTGTATGATATTTCCATTAAGATCTGTTGCAATGATTCCATCCATAGCTGTTTCAAACAAGTTTCGGAACTGAGCTTCGCTCTCAATCACTCGGTCGTGTTGTTTCTTTGACTCAACACGACTCCTAAGATAATCCAAAAGCTCATTGAATACATCTTCCGTTTCTTCTAGATCTTTTCTAAGATAAAGGTCCGCACCCAAATTCAAAGCTCTGATTGCAAGTTCTTTTCCTGGTTCCCTAGTAATCAAAATGAAAGGAATACGACTACCTGAATTCCTAAGCCATTCTAGAAGGTCTATGCCATTCATAGATGAAGCACCCAAATCGCTGCAACATAGAACTGCATCGAATTTGGAGGATTCTAGTATCTCTAGCGCTTCAGTAACAGATCTAACGACCGTGATATCGATGTCATCATTCTCCGGGCCTATTCGAGAACCAACTGTGCTAGCTAAATCTCCACTATCTACGATAAGCAATTTATAGCCCAATGGACTCTACTCTCTGTTTTCCTTTGTGTATATAGTGATAAAGCTAGTAAAATACCCTCATATAGATAAAATGCGTCTAAATGGAAAAAAAGATTATCTCTGTTTTCCGAATTCATCTGAGTTCGAGAGTTATGAAGGGAGTTCACATGTTAGATGAATTGATGGTTCCCTGTAGTGTAGTATAGTTGATTTGATGAGGTAATAACTCTAGAATGCACTAGTGCTACTAATCATAGAGTTATGATGACGTTATTATGTACGTCTATCATCATTCAGCCTGAAGAGTCAACTACTACTCTCTAAGCATGGATGCAACCGCATCTTTGCTAACATTCTTCCCCAACTCTTGAAGTGGATAGATAGAACCACACCCCTCACATTTCAGAGCTGAATACACCACAGATTGTCCCATCACTCTCATTTCAAAGATTTTTACCTTCCAGTTTGCGTTACCGCATGAATCACATTTTATCTCCATTGCATTTCACACAGGCTCTTTTCTGGATTCGCGTTGGATTGAAGCGCTTTAAACCCTCTTACAACGTGAGTTCTAAATACGCATAATTTGTAGGTCTTTATATTATCGAACTCGAATCAATAGATGTTGACACACGATCCCCTTCGTGATGTCAAGCCTCGAACTATGACATCTGCTCCGAGCCTCTCATGGACCTCTCTCCTCCGGAGGCTCAGTTGCCGGCAGTCGGTCCCTGCTTAACTGCCGGCAATTACCCCAACTCTTTTCTTGGATTGATTATCTTCCTTTAAGATATGATATAAGGAGAATACACGGGTATTACTATTAGAAAATATTATTTAATATTACGATTAATAGTAACTGCCGCGCGGAGGAAATTGATGTTGTGGCGTCTGCTCGATGAAGATACTACTGATGTCTTCAGGAATCTAGCGATAGAGGAAGCTATTGCTAGAGTGAATGCCGAACAACAAGATAAAATCAACACTCTAAGATTTTGGCGAACAGATTGCGCGGTTGTTATTGGTAGATTTCAGTGCGTGCATAAAGAAGTGAATCTGGCGTTTTGTAGAGAACATGGAGTAGATATAGCGCGAAGGTTTACAGGAGGAGGTACAGTGTTCCATGATGCGCATAATCTGAATTTTGCCATTTGCCTTGATCAAAATGAGCCTTATGTTAATAGAACATTGAATGAACTCTATTGGAATTTCATCGGAGCGGTGGCATCATCTCTTAGGGAAATCGACATTCCTGCAATATATGATAGCTATCGATCATGCTTAAGGGTCAATGGGAAAAAGATCACTGGAACTGCGGGATGGATAAAGCATGGTGTTTCCTTTATCCATGGTACGCTCCTAATCAATTCAGATCTTGATGTTCTTGGCAATGTCTTGAGAGTCCCACCCAATCAACCAGTCTACCTGAGAGATAATAGAAGAATCAGATGTCTTGAAAGTAAGAAGGATGTTGTGACAAGTATCGCTAGAGAGATAGACTCCTGTCCTTCAGATATGGATATCAAGAACTCTATCATTCAGGGACTTGAGAAGCTATCAGGAGAGTCGATTGGAAAAGGAGAGATCACTTCTGAGGAATCAGCTCGTGCAGAGTCTTTATATCAGACACAGTACAGTCAATCAGAGTGGAATCTGGGCACACTAGAGCCAGATGCAAAATGAGGAGTAATCTCGATGACTGAACATGATGTTGAGAAAATATTGAAGAGTTTTATGCGACATTTCGGAGCGCTGAATAGAGATATCCCGGATACACGAAATGCATTCACTGATCTTCAAAAGACGGTTCATAAGGATGGAGCATTATCAGCAAAGTTCAAGGAAATTATCTGTATCGTTGCATCTGTTCTTGCACCATGTGAATCGTGTATAGTCTATCATACAAATCAAGCAATCAAATTGGGAGCTACAAGGGATGAGATAATGGAAGCCTGTGGTGTCGCTATTGTAATGGGTGGAGGACCAGCAGCATCACATGTCGCTCTTGTGCAGGACGCGCTCGATAAATGGGCTCCAAGGACCTAAGATGTTTCTCTTTGAGTTATCAATCAAGCTTTGTGAATAGAACCTTGATTGCCTTTTGCGTTTCCATCAGCTCAAACCCTTTTTCCCATTCATCTAATGGGATACGATGAGTGATGAGTGGTTTCACATCTAACTGTCCTGAAGCCATCATCCTAAGGGTCATGACCCAGGTTGACGGTAGCGTGCCCCAAGAACCTGACATTGTAAGCTCCTTCTCGACAACATGATCCAAATAGAGGTCTGTGTTCGTACCTTGAGTTCCAAGTAGAGTAACATGCCCAGTGGTCTTAACGAATTCAAGAGCCTGTCTTCTTGCGGCTGCAGACCCAGATGCCTCGATGACAACATCAGCACCTGCGCAATCAGTTTCACCTCTAACAACATCTACTGCATTCTTCTCAGTGAGTACGTCAATTGTCAGATCAGCACCAACGGCCTTCGCAATCTCAAAACGCCATTCATCTGTCGTTATGCCAGTTACAATCACCTTTGCGGCGCCCATTGCTTTTGCGACTTGTGTAGCTATCAGCCCCATCGTTCCGGGACCTTGAACAAGAACAACATCACCTGGTGAGATGGGAGACCTCTCTGCCACACAACGAACGACACATGCCGCAGGCTCTGCAAGCGCTGCTTCTTCGAGTGACAAACCATCAGGTACCTTATGAAGCACATACTCTGGTACTACAACGTATTTGGCAAATCCACCATTTGCATGAGAAACACCAAGGATCCTCTTACCCTCTGCTGTGCACCTATTCATATGTGCGTTCTTGCATTGATAGCATTGACCACAGTATTGAGTGGCTGGTGAAGTAACATTGTCGCCTACGTGAATGTCCTTTACATTCTCTCCAATTTCTACGACAGTGCCAGCATACTCATGACCTAATACAACAGGAGGGGTATAGAAGGAATGATCCTGCCGAATATGCATATCTGTTCCACAGATTCCAGCAGCTACAACTTCGATAAGTGCCTCTCCTCGTTGAGGAGTTGGTTTTTCAATATCAACAAGTTCGATATTGCCAATCCCACGTGCGGTCTTCATCAACGCTTTCATAGGCCGACCTCGACTCGTGGATGACTAATTCTATTATAGAATGTTGTGGCAAGACCATGATTAATTCTATAGAGAGCTCAGAAAGTTCGCGCTTTCTTGCCCTTCATCTTCTGGACGGACGCGGAAGCCATTCCCCTGCTCATTGCGAAGAGTGGATGCAGTTTGAGCACCCACAAATCTCTTTCGCACACCAGAATTCTTGCCCATCCAAACGTAGATATTCTTGTTGGCATCATCAACTATACAATATACGCACTCGGAAGAAAGCGTTTGGCGCGTCACCTCTACCTGATGTGAAGTGCCATCCTCATGCATTTCGTAGGCTAATGTCATCGGGGGAAATGACTCCTGATTACCGTGAGACATATTTCTCATATTTCCTCTTTATTCTTCCGGATTATATAGATGAATACTCTCGAGGTATTATATAGAGTCCTATACATCCTCAAAGCGAGCCCTGACCGTTCCACCGCAGTATGTACACCTAGCTTCCATAGGGCCTACCCAATCTATTCCCTCATATGAAAGGGCTGCGTTACATGAAGGGCATTTGTCAGGAAGCCGAACGGTTTTCATCTGAGACCCATCTGATCGTGTTCGTGCATGGGGTACCACAAACGATGGCGCTTCAATCGTCCATCCACCTTGTGAAATTGTCTTTCCTGTCTGACAGATCTTTGTTACAACAAAGACGAATATAATAAGGAAGACGATAATCGGGAGGATGAAGAACAACCCGAAGAAACCAAAGAAGAAATCAAAAAAGTCGAAACTGAATTGCATAGTATCTCTCCTCGTAACAGCGTGATTCTTAAACGAATCAAGAAATAGAAGGCTTATTATCTTTACCCGTGAAATCTGAAAAATAGGGCGTTCGCAAGAGATTTATACGGAGAAAGCATCGAACTGTTGGAACTTACAAGGTGGAGAAATAAAGATGCAAATTCCATCATTCTTGTTAAAGAAACTATACGTAAAGGGTAGCCTTGAGAATGTCGACGATGGTTTTCACTTCAAATTGAAGAACTCATTGTCACCAGGTACAGCAATTGGAATGGATCCAATCAAAGTGAATGGTCATGAATACTCTCTTGCTAATACTATAATCAGCACTGAGGGTGAATCCATGGTTGCTGCAGAGGTCAATGGGGACCAAGCGTTCGGAATCAAAGTAGGAGTAGATATTCTGATTCATGTCAAAGCAGAACAACTACCTGCAGGTGAACACAAGATCGACATTTCCTTGACTACCAAGGAAGCTGGCAAACTAGCTTTTGACGTATCAGATAGTATCTAAAAGTAGATGCAGAGGGTCTAGGGACCCTTTGCAATCTATGTTTTTCTTTGATCCTTTTCTTATTTTCTCATTTTCACTACCAATACAATAACAACTATAACTGCCACAACTCCGACAATTCCAAATATTAGTACGATATCAATGCCGCCATCGGGTATTGTTGTATCGGTAGTAGTCGTCGTTGTCGTTGATGTTGGTTCTGTGGCATCAGGATCATAGCTTGTGAAGACAAAACGTGCTGTGCTCCAAACACCTTCAGCATTCTCAGCATAAACATCTAGTATGTGTTCTCCTTCTGGTCCTGGGAGTCCTGTGATCTCAGTTGTGTTTGCACTACCGTCCCATGAGAAATACTTGGTGACAGGCTTTTCGCTAAATAGAAGGAATGGAACTGTTCCGATGCGTTTCGTGCTGGTGTTTGCGATAACTCTATCCACTATTTCAATCGGACCATCATACGGTAGATTGTACTGTTCATATAAGGAACCATCTGGCTTTATGGCAGAGAAATTCACCGCATGTGCATCAACAGTGGAAAGCATATAGTGATACAGACCTGTACTCCATGCACTATTGTATAATGGAGCACCTAGACCTCCTGTGATTATATGTACAACACCATTCACAGTCAATCGATTGTAGGTATGGTCGTGTCCCACGCCAAATAGAGTAACATTGGTTTCTTCGAATAATTTCTGTATCTCATCACGTTCGGTCGTATTCACATCCAACGCACTACCAACGTGGGTGACTGGATACAAGGGACGATGAGCAAACACGAATTTCATCTTACCTGTGTTGTTATTCAAATCCTCAACCAACCAATCATATTGAGTGCCAATAATATGACCTTCTTTTGCTTGCTCCTCCGTGTCTAGAACAGTAAAATGAACACCAGCATAATCAAAGGAGAAGTATGTTTTCCCTTCACCAGTATTCATGAACGCATCAAGATAGTATTGAATTTGATATGCACCATTTGACACACCTGTATCATGGTTTCCAACAACACCAATGACTGGAGCATAGTGTCCGATATGGTCAGTAATATTCGTCAAGTATTCCCAAGCAACTAGATTATCGGCATCAGTGGTAGTTACCGTATAGACGAAATCACCGGTCAGGATAACCATGTGTGGCTCTTCTTCAATAATTTTCTCAGCGAGTTCTGAGAATATCTCAGGCTGAACGGGATGGTCTGTACCATCAGGACGATTATCTCCGGCAATTACCAACCGGAATTCTTCACCATCAGCAGGGGCAGTGTAAAAGTGATACATTTCACTCTCATCACTTCCTGATTCGACAGTGTAGTAATATTTTGTATCCATTTCCAGAGACTCAAGTGGAATGATATGATCAGTAACCAAGGTAGCATTAGTGACAGACTCAAGTAAACTGGAATTCTCACCATAATGTACGATAGAGTTCTCTGAAGATTCAGTTCTCCAGAATATGGTTGCTGTATCATTCGATACAAGATTTACAGTTGGTCCTCTTTCGAATACCAACGCGTGAGATTCTATAAAGGAATTCTTTGGTCCCATCACTGTACTAGCAGTGCTAGAAATCAGTGGAAAGCAAAGAAATAGTAACAGTATAAATGATGAAATCCTCTTTTCCATATAGGGCACATCCTTGCAGGTCTGGTGTCAATAGGCAAATTAGAATAAAAAATTGATGGCCGTAATAGTTTTGTGCAATGGATGTAGATTTTCGAGTGGTGGTTTGATGTGTACGTAAAGATAAGGAGAGATGGAGCCATCGGGTTAGGTCGAGGAACTGAAGGAGCTGAAGAGATCACCATTGGCTATGGAGAAGCCCATATGATCGCTGCTGCTTTGGATAAATTAGCTCAAACAGCAAGGAGCTATAAACAGACCTACAAGAAGACTACAAATACGGGTAAAGGCAATAAAATAGATTTTGAGCGCGCCGAAGATGGTTCAATTCTAATTGCTGGAGATGGACAGAGCTATCTCTGTACCGAGAAGCAAATAAAAGAATTATCAGAAGTGCTCAAGCATCTACCGCCGGTCGAAGTCGCCCCACCTTCGGATTATGTCAACAAAATATCTCCGAATCAAGGAATATGTCTTGTTGTACAAAATGGGGGGAACAGCATCCCACTCAAACTCCATGAAGGTGCTTTGCTTAAGACAGCAATCGAGTCAAGTATAGATAGCAGATACTACAATGAAAGGATTCAGATTGGTGGTCGTAATCTTGAAGTATTAAGAAGCAGTGATCTCAAGTGGAAACTAACTTCTTCTGAACGGGAAGTGAGATTCACAGCTTTTGAGATTGAAGGACTGGCTCAAGGACTTCACAATGGGGTCTTAGATGTGCTCATGGATCTTGTCAAATCCTTTGGCAGTGATTCGTTAGCAGATATTCGAGTGAAAAGTCACATTCAAAGAGTTGAACAAGAAACAGCAAAGCTTTTCGAGGAGGATAAGAGTGGAAAGGGTCTCGTAAGGAATATCGCCAAATCGGCGAGGAAAATCCTTGGCACTGGGGAAGATGCAGAATCCAGAACTCTGGAGTTCATTGGCCTCTGTAACTATGTCCATGCCAGTGTGAATCCGATGCACCATGAACCCATATTCAATTTGTTTGCCTCAGTATTTGTTCCAGAATAGATTCGATAGAGCGATTATTCAAGGTCAAGAGTCGGTGACATAACGGCTGTCGACCATGGATATCGCTCCAATATTCTTTGCATGAGTCGATTCACCTTTGCTTCTTCAGAGGTGCCTGAATATGCAAGTAGAATGACCATACCTCCACGGGTCCTTTTCATCTTTTGATACATAGTTTTGCTTGTATTGATGGTATCACATATCACCATGACATCTGCCTGAGGGATATCCAAGTCACGTTCCCCAACCGGAGACATCACAAGAGCAGAAACTGCATCGTCTTCTCTGAATTGTCGAAGAACCTGCCCCTTATCTCGAGTCTGACCAGTTATGGTTAGAACAGAATGCCCAGCCTTTTCGAGAACATCTTGAATTTGCGATACCATCTCAAGATAGGAGGTAAGAACTAGGGTCTTCTTGTTCTTCTGAACAACCTTGAGAACTCGAATTGTCTTCGCTGAGATTTCTGGAAGTACTCGTCTCAAATCGGAAACGTTGAAGAATCGCTTCACATGAGGTCCATAGAACATTCGAATGAATTGCTTTGGAGGCATAGCGTAGACATATTTTCTCAGCATCAACAGACTTGAATATCTCCCCTTCAGTTCATCATCTATAGGGAGCCTCTCAAGCAGCAGGTGTATTCGTCTTGTATCACCTTCAATTAGATCTAGATTATCTTGCTCCTTCAGATCCTTTGCGATCTCACTCCGTGCATCCCGAATCAATTCATCCAAAACGATAGATATGGATCGAATTCGTTGATCAAAGACGGTACTCATTGTAAGAAAGGTAGGCTCTAGATAATCTTCCACATCAGTGTCAAAAAGGTCGTCCATAGCGATTAACTCTACATTGGGAATGTGGTTCTTCAGAGTGTGTAGCTCCTTTCGAATCTCAAGCTGTTCTTTGGAGAATACAGCATGATCATCACGTAATGTGCCACTCATTCCGATGATCCATTTATGTTTGAAAAGAAGCAATAGAGTAGGCCACGGAAATACCAAGTTCGTCTTACCTGCTGTACGTCGAATAAGTGTGTCTACTTCATTGATTAGAATGACCTCAAAAGAATCAAACAGACTGATATCCTTTCTAGCCATTGACGCCAATACCTGAGGTGTTGCTACAACTACTCTTTTCTCCTTCAGAACATATGGTCTACGACCTGACGGAACTCGAGATGACAACTCTCCAAGGTCGTCCTCAAGCCCCTCGTATTCACTTCGGAGGTAGTCTACTGTTTCAGCTAAAGATGATGATGAATGGACAACTATGATGAAATGCTTGTCAGGAAATCGCTCTTGTACAAGCTGATGAGTGATGAATCGTTTCCCCAAACCGCAATCCAACTCAAGAAGCAGATTCGTGTCCTTCATCTCATTTACCTTATCTAAGATGAAAGATTGGTATCCCCTTGGTGTGTATTTCGGCTTCGGAGTAGACATCCTATCAGCTCATATCGACGTTGGCTTATGAATCCATATCAAAATTGCTTGAAAACCTTCGCTAAGGAGGGTCCTTTGACGTGTGACTTGAATTCTGTGAAGACGCCGTATTCTACGATATGAACTGCGAAATCGCGCTCACGTAATTTCTGTGCAGTTTCGTCTATAAGCGCTTCAGCGAACTTAGGGTCGGATTTAGTATCTTCAAGGTGAGCAAAGGGGTGAAGTATTATCGATGTAGTTTCGTTCTTTTGTGCTAACCAACGGATATTCTTGACCATCTTCCGAAGCACACTAATTCGGTCGTGCTCATCTTTCTCCTCTGAATGGATCCAGACCAGAAGGGAATCATCAAATCCGACACCAGGGTCAGATTCATCAGACTCATTCACTCTATACCAAAAACTCTCTACATGGAACATTAGCATTCGCATGGGAATAACATCCAGATTGGCTAGACCCTTTCTCCTTCCGAAGGTGTATAGTCCTTTGAGCCATTAATCATAGACTTAGAATCACGGATTGTTAAATCTTGCACCATGCTACGCGGAAGGGCTTTTCCACGGACCCAAATTGTATTTGGAGGGATCACCTTATCCTTAGGGACCACAGTATTTGCACCGATAAGGACATTATCTCCAATATTAGCCCCAGGTAGAATGACAGCGTTGGCACCAACGGTCACGTTGTTACCAAGTCGTACTGTCTGCAAGTACAATTGATCACCTTCATAGACATGACCACTTAGAATAGCATCGTATCCAAAGAAACAATTGTCCCCAATAATCGTCCTCTCAGGATTGAATAGACGTCCGTTCCCTATGATCGTTGACCGTCCAATCTGCGCACCAAATGCCATGTGACGCGGCTTAGTGTCTAGGAATACCGAGAAGAACCATGCAAAATACGGGAATATTACGTAGTAGATCTCATAGTATTCATAGATGAGCATACTATCCTCGATTGAATGATACCCGTCCTCAAGAAATGGAATTCCTCTTCTGGAGAGGAGAAACATTCCTAGTAGGATGCCTAGAAATAATGAGTAACAAATGAATGTGATTGGTATCAAGAAGAATAGAAACCAGAACTTCTCAACCGCAATAATCGGCATATATGGACCAAAGACATTGATGAACCAAGTGTGAATGTCATTGAAGGGCCAACCGAATCCGCAAAGGAAAGTATCAAGATTCTCGAATAAGTAGAGGAAGAAGAATATGACTGGGATTGATGCAGCAGTCAAGCTGAATAGAATTGAAAGTACCATATACGCGGAGTACGCAATAATTCTTGGTTTCATTAAGAACACAACATAATTTGGGGTATCGCATATTGTGACAAACAAGAATTTGAACGTTGCTGCGTGACAATTCATTCTGTAAGCGAAAAAGGTGCTACAGATTCAAAGTGTCAAAGGGATTTTTCTTGAGATTCTCTGTAGGGGAAACAGATATGAAGGGTACAAAGATTCGAAGCGGGACCACGTTGGACTTCTAATGGAGCGTCAGGAATATGACATTCGATGCGGACATTGTGATTGCAGGAACTGGACCTGCAGGACTCATGACAGCAGAACAAGCAGCAGCTCGAGGTCTAAAGACTATTGTACTTGAGAAACGCGAGAAGGTTACGGACTCCCTAATGGGAGAGCTTGTTACAGATAAGGCCTTGAGATTTCTACGGGTCAGACCGGATTCTGAGTATATCGGGAATAAATATACACGAATCGTGGGCGAAAGCCTCGATACTGGCGCAAATATCGTCGTGGATAGGACTCATCTTGGAAACTCGTATCTCTTTGATGAGGATAAGTGTCAAGAACTAATGAGAGACCGAGCAATCTCTCATGGTGCTGAGTTCCGCTATAAAGCAAGAGTGTCAACGGTCATCAGAGAAGATAACCAAGTAGTTGGTTTGAAGTATAACAAAGGCGATGAGGTTCGAGCACCTCTTAGCGTTGGCGCAGACGGGTCTTTTAGTAGAGTTTCCGAAACTGCAGGATTCACTCACCCAAAGTGGCTTCTATCCTATGGATATAGATTCAAGCTTGAGAATTGTAAGGATATCGATCCTAATACCGCATACTTCTACGTTGGAAAAGATGTCGGACTAGGTTACCTATGGCTATACCCGAGATCAGAAACAGAGATCAATCTTGGAATCGGACGAGTGCCTTCTTCAAAGCATAACTGGGAACGACTCCCACCCATGCAGGATGTCCTTCGCAAGTATATGAAGACTCACCCAGAAACTCAGAACGCTCGTGTGGCATCTGTCAACGGTGGCGTAGTACCCTGTGCTGGGATAATTCCTCGATTCACTGACGCAGGAGTATCTCTCTGTGGAAATGCAGCAGGTCAGGTCTCATCGATTGTCGGAGGCGGTGTTACTACATGCTTCCATGCGGGGATACTACTCGCAAAGCATGCAAAACGGATGGCAGACGAGAATGACTACTCAGCCAAAAGTGTTGGAAAATACGAGAAGGAGTATCGTTCCACAAAGCTAGCAAGCAATATCACAAATACGGGGAAGGGGATGTGGGCCGTATCCAAATTCTCCATGCATAATGATCCAATTGCAGCAGCTGAGTTAGTCCTTGGAGGTAAGTTGGATGCCAAGGTACTCAACGAGTTGATACAGGGACACGCAGGAGTAAGCACAGTCATGACTCTTCTTTCAGAGTTCCTTCCGATGGTGATGAAAATCGGAATAGGCTATATGAAAAGCGTGGCAATCAGCGGTCTTTAGTTGCTAAATCAAAATCCTTTACTGCTGGGAAGATAGGGAAATCAACATCCACTGATAGTGAAGAGCAATATGATAGAGAGATAGCGATGAAAGAAATCGATGAGATGAGTCTAGAACTCATAGGATTCCTACAAACTCAAAAACCAGAATCCAAGGCATTCATGTTACTGCAAGCCATACTCAAAAATCAAGGAGAAGAATCTCACCTCACCTACTCAGAGATTTATGATTCGTTCAGAAAAGCGATGCATGATACTGAAGTCAGTAAAGCTTGGGTCCATAGACTTCTAAAATCGCTCATCGATAATAAAATCGTAGAAACTGAAGGTAAGAATAGGTACACCTGCAATATCGGTACTCTAACAGCAGGATTGAGTTTTCTCAAGGAAAAGAAGCTTGAAGATATTGAACGAGAATTCGCCGCTCTTTCTTCTGAGAAAAAAGCTGTAGAAGCTGTGAATACTTCTGAACTCGCTAAAAGTCTCTTCGAATCAGCGACAGGAATAGCGAAAATCCCTGCCTCTCGATTCCTGAAGGGACTGGAAGAATTTCAACGGGTGACCAATGAAACAATCTACAGCGTAGCAAAAAAGGGGGATATCATTCGAACCTCGCTTACTGGCACAGAACGGTTCGCTTCAGTACCTTTCATAGATAGCTCAGCTGCACGTGTGCAGCGCATCGTTGTAGCAGCAAAAAAAGGAGTGGATGTCCGCTATTCTATCCCTCCCGTTGATCTAGGAAACTTGGATGAGCTTTGGAAACGCAAGGAAAATATCGAACTTTTTTCCAATATGTTGGAACTCCTGGCAGAAGATGAAGGTGATGGACCAGGTCTTCATCTCCGATTCAATCCAGCGGGTCAGAAAGGGCATCAGTTTGTCAGTCTGAACAGTGATGTTATCACTATGTGGATTTCTGAATACCCTCCAACCGCAGCGTGGATCACTAGAGAGTTCAATGCAGATCTGATTGATGATATCATCAATACATTCGATGAACAATGGAAAAGGGCAACTTCTATTCGTGATCATCTTAAGCAGGTCATGGCAAAGATGGAACAAAAGTAACGGATTAATGATGGAAATAAGGCACTCTTAGTTCGCGAATTGCTTTGTGGTGATATGGAGAAGGTTGTGACAGGACAATCTGAGAGGTAGAGCAGGAAGTGGGGGCGAAGAAAGTACGGAAATTGCAACCAACTCGTAGAAAGTGAAGCAAGGTCTCACCCCCGAAGACCCTGCTTCGAGTATTCTCCAGGTCTGAACATGCCCAATCTAGCACCCCGCTACACCGTTGGAGTTTTTACCGTCATAGCGAAGTGATTACTTCTGACCAAGAGGTATGGTATGTATACTCTCCATAATATATATGTTAACTCTTTCAATATTCATAAAGTTACTAGGAACAATTTCGTTGTTTTCGGATATATGTCAACAATTAGCAAAGCTTTCAGGACATGATGAACTATATCAACTATAGTGAAGCTATTATGTAGAGAAGTACACTTAATGAGATAGAATCAAAATATAGATTGGGCGGAGATGGGTCCCCCCGCCCTCACCAGCCTTTTTCCGCAGCATGCCAGTTAGGCTTTGAACGTTGGTTCAATCCCGACCTGATTTTACCCAGCCGTTCGATGTAATTACGTCGAAAGTACTTTAAAGGTGTAAGTTTTTCAATGTATATCTAGCTATCTAAAGCTACATTCGAAGGAATTTACTAGAAGTATTAACAAATAGATGTTTTTCAGCAGTTAGGAGCATTTTTTAGGATGGTTCTCGAAATTGATAATGATTATCATCGGGGGATGAATGTGGCATGATGGATGATAGCCTAAAGGATGAGTTCGGTCTCATCGGGTTCTTCTTTCAAAATGGACTGGATTCAAGGTCCACTCTTCTAATCCAATCAATCCTAAAGACCCAAGTTGACAAAGGAAGCTCACTCTCATTCTCTGAGATATACAATGCATTTACTAAAGAGAATCATGGTGAAAAGACAAGTAAGGCATGGGTTCATAGATTGCTCAAATCGCTTATTGATATGAAGATCGTTGATGTCGAGAGCGGTAATGCAACTAGGAAGAAATACGTATGTGATATCAACACTCTGTCATCCGGTCTTGCACATATGAAAGAACAGGCACTGAATGAAGTGACAAACGAGATTACAGACCTCGAGGGAAAAAAACATCATCTACAGGATGTCGATACGAGTAAGTTAGCAGAGAGGCTCCATGAGGTCCTTACAGGTGAGAAAAGATTACCTACATCCAGATTCTTGAAGGGGCTTGATGAATTTCAGAGGGTAACGAACGAAACGATATATAATCCAGCAGTTCCAGGAGATGTGATCAGGAACTCAGTTGGAAACGTGAAACCATTCATTGAGGGATATGATGACAGGACACGTAGAATGTTCTTCATGGCAGCAAAGGGGGTAGAAGTAAGATACTTAGCTCCTCCAGAGGCATTAAGGGAAGAAGGTATCTTCGGCCCGAACATCAATATAGATTTCATGGAACAAGCTCTCAAAGTATTGAAAGGAAAGGGAGATGAGGGAGAACCCGGGTTGCATGCACGCATAAATCCGGCAGCTGCAAAAAGCCATCAATTCGCATGCTTGAACAATGAAGTTATGGCACTATGGATATCTGAAAATCCCCCAACAGCAGCATGGATTACTCGCGATTTCAATGCAGACTTGATTGATGATATTATCAATACATTTGAGGAGCAATGGGAAAAAGCACAACCAGTTAATGAAACCCTAAAAGAGATAGTAGAACGAAGTAAGAAACGACCTGAGAAGGGTGCATAAGCTTGAGCTCAAGACGTGATGCCATTCTTGCGAATTTGGGTTTTGATTTATCTGGTAGCCAAACAAGAGTGCTCAAAGCGATTCTGATGACACAAGAAGAGATGGGGGCAGGTGTTAGATTTGAAACCCTTGAAGATAAGTTGCGTGAGTTGTTGGGAGGAAAGAAGATGTCACGTCCTCTCATATACAGATATCTAAAAGCCTTGGAAGAATCGTCTATCCTAAAAGTAAATCGTGATGTAAATCCGAATCTATACATGGTCAGCTTCGAGTCTATAATACAGGCAATTGATAGAAGTCGGACAAACGGACTTGCTGAATTGGAGTCTTCTCTTAAACAGATAGAAACTGAGGAAATCTCTCTCAGGAATCTGGATCGTTCATGGCTAGCAAGAAGACTTCTTCTTCGTTTATCAGGCAAACCAGAAAGAGTTGGAACTAAAACCGCCAGAGGCCTAATGGAGGCACATTTCCTTATTGATAATGAAATCTATTCCCGAGCAATGGAAGGAGATACAATCAGAGTGACACTGGATTGGTTCACCCTTTCAGAAAGAGCAGAGATTGAAAGACAAGCCGCTGGATTAAGATTGGCAGTCAAGGGAGTCCTTATCAAATCGCTTCAGTACTTTCCTGAAAGAGTATCAAAAGATGTCGTTCGTTTACGATACAATCGGTTGAAAGATCTTCGAGATAAGGGAATAGAAGCTGATTATCGAATAGCAAATCGAAGTGCTAGGACATACCAAGGAGTAGCACTGAATAAAGACAGTATTGCTCTTGTTGTTGCTGAGGAACCTCTTACTCTTGTTTGGATACCAAGAGTTAGTAATGCAGCTCTGATAGATGAAGCTGTTTCCAGCTATGATCGAGATTTCGAAAATGGAATCGATTTCTTGGAGTATTATAAGGAGGAATTCGATGAGCAGTAATGAGGAAGAGTATTTCGACATTTTGGGGATAAGCCTCATTTCTAGAAACTACGAGATTCTAAAGACGATTCAGAGCTTTACAGAGGAACAAGGCATACCTCCGACCTTCAATGATATCGAGAATAGAGTAAATGCAACAAGAAACGAATCTTTCAGTAAGCAATGGATATACAAATGCCTGTCAGACCTTGAAGAAGAGGGAATGATATCAATTGATAGAATAAATAAGCCTACAACCTACGCAATTAGTCTACTTAGCTTAAGGGCAGGATTGGATCGCCTCGTTCTTCAGAAGCTAAAAGAACTAGAAGAATCGAAAAAGGAAATTATTGCGAGGAAAGAGGAGATTCTTAGCGAAAGTACATACAATTTGGCCTTCCATCTGGTGGATACGCTTTCAGGAAAACGTATTGAGAAACCGACAGGCGTAATTGAGGGAGTAGACAATATCCGACGTTTCATACTTCTAGAGATATGTGAACTATCAAAGCCAGGAGATATCGTCAGGGCAAACAAAAGACTCGAATTTATAGAATCAAAGCATGATGAAACTATAGTCTCTATTGAACGGTCGATTCTAGAAACAATCACAAAGGGTGTGAAGATCAAAGCCCTTCTAGCTCACCATTCACTTGAGGAAGCATACCAAATGGCAAACCTACGGGACCTTTTTGAAAGGGAAGCAACACTCTTCCAGCAAGCAATTTCTAGCGAATTAATTGACATTCGGTCCCCAACAGAGGATCTCATGCCGTATCGGATAATTGCTCTTAACAATGACAAGATGTTCATGTTTCTTTCAGATTCAGGAGATCCTGACACAGTGGCATTGATATTTAGAGAGGACAACCCAGCTCTTGTTGACGACGCAATTGAAAGATTCGATGCTATCTTCAATTCAGGAACGAAGATAAATGAAGATGTAATTTCTGACATCAATGAAACGCTATGATATCACCCATTCCTTGTTCTCTGATAGGGCATTGAAAATGTCGTTACACACAGCCTGTATATCTTCGTACATACCCCATTCACCTCCAGCAGCAAATGGATGACCACCACCATTGAACATCTTGGCGGCCGCATTGCACAACACCGTTTCTGAACCTCTTCTGAACCCAAGCATCCCACCCGGACTTACAGTAATCAGCAAATCAGCTACAGCTAGTTCAACACCATCATCCTTCAGATTCTCAGCCTCTGCCATATAAGTACCCAAATCGGTTGTTGTAACACCAGAAGGAAGTTCAACAATTCTCACAAGCTTTCCATGAATTTCCATGTCATTGTGACCAGCTATTGCTTTCTTCATCTTCTTCTGTCGTTCCTTTCTATAATGAGCTACCTGCTTGGAGGTGAGTGCATCTTTGAAGTCCTGAGCACCTCTATTCCAAATTCCATCAATTCCTTCTTTTGCGAGACTCTTTAGGATCGGTAAAATCGCAAGAGTTAGGTCTTCTCTTTTATCAAGTGCACTGAATCTAATAACAGAAAGGGCGTCAGTTAATGCACTAGCAACCTGAATTTCACGTTCATTAAAATCCGTATCATGGGCAATCCTAGCTAGTTCCTCTGATAACTTATCCCTTGGCATCAATACCTTATAGGATATCTCCGCAGCGCAATAATCATGGTTGATTTTCAAAACGGGTTTATTCTGTAGCGATGTGATAGCTTTGATAGAACGTTCAGACCACTGATGGTGATCCAGCCAAACTACCCGGCAGCCCTGTGAAACCGCCTTTACCAATGAACTGCTTATCACTTCTAATTCTGTTTCATCCATACCAAGGTCAGTCACTATTATGAGCGCATTGCGAAATAGAGCGACTTTAGAAAAGACTTGATTGAATCCGCCATAATCAGTTAGCATAACTTCATGCTTCAAATTCTTAGAATCAGCATACCTCCATACTATGGCAGCTGAAGCCAATCCATCTACATCTTTATCGTGTGAGATGGATAGCACTGATGAAATCTTGCTTGAGGGGTCTTCAGCACTCATTCTCTATCCTCTTTTGGATATACAAAATTGCTTTTCATTCTTACCAAAGCTGAATTTTTCGTTTCTCGAAAGGGTTTTCAAGAGGCGATTATTCTGAGCAATCGGGTTGCAATTCATGAGAGATGAGGATTCCAAAGTTTTGCTAAGTGGCAATGAAGCATTCGCAAGAGGGGCGCTTGAAGCCGGAATTCGTTTTTGTGCCTCGTATCCTGGAACACCATCAACCGAGATTGCAACTGAGTTATTTAACTATGCGAAAGAATATGACATATATGTCGAATGGAGTGTAAATGAGAAAGTTGCACTTGAAGCATCTGCTGGGGCAAGTTGGGCAGGGATACCAGCGTTGTGTTCTATGAAATCTTTAGGACTAAATGTTTCTGCGGATTTTCTTCTAAATCTCAACTTGTCAGGTAGTGGGCCCGGTGGATTGGTTATTGTGGTTTGTGATGATCCCAGAGGACATAGCTCTAGTAATGAGCAAGACTCACGATTCTATGCAAAGGCATCATATCTCCCACTGTTCGAGCCGGCCACCAATCAAGAAGCAAAGGATATCATGATACTTGCCGTAGATCTATCTCAAACATATCAGATTCCTATTCTTGTTAGAAGTACAACTCGCCTTAGTCATTCCAAGGCATTGGTTGAAACAAAGAAGGTTCGCCAAAAGAAGATACAAACAGCTAAATCTATGCCAGACCGACTTTACAATGTACCAAATCCACATCTAAGACATAGGGACTTGGATGATAAGACCAGTAAAATTGGTGAATCACTTGATGAATCAGAAGTCAATACCATTCACAATCCTGATGCAGAAACATTGATCATCGGAACAGGAGTGGGATATCGATATGGAGAAGAGGCCGCTGAAATTGTTGGCTCTGATGTGGTCGGTGCAGCAAAGCTAGTCGCTTCATATCCTCTTCCCTTGCACACCATTCTACGATGGCTTAAAGGAAAGAAGCGTGTCTTATTCCTAGAAGAGGTGGATCCCTTTGTAGAGGAACAGATCCTCTCGCTCTATACAGAACTAAATCTGTATGAAACTTATGGACCAATCGAGTTCTTTGGCAAACAAAATGGATACATCCCTTTCTATGGAGAACTGAACACGGATATTGCAGTGGATGCTCTTGAAAGGATTCTGAATATAGAACAACAAGTCAGTGATGAGCGAAGACAGGAGGATATCAAACTGGCAAGGGATCTGCTCATTCCAAGACCCCTTACCTTCTGTGCTGGTTGTACTCATCGTAATGTCTACTGGGCAATAAGGAAACTTCGCAAGCAATTAAAGGAAAAGCTAGTAGTTGCAGGAGACATTGGCTGCTACTCACTAGGTGTGTTCTATGATGAAGCGATGAATACAATGCAAGCAATGGGATCTGGGATTGGAACAGCAACAGGTCTGGGGCAGCTTTATAGATTCGGATTCGACAAGAAAGTGATTGCTGTCGCTGGAGATTCGACATTCTTCCACGCCTGTATTCCGGGATTGATCAATGCAAGACATAAGAATGCAGAACTAACTTTCCTTATTCTCGACAACAGAACGACAGCTATGACAGGATTTCAAGCACATCCTGGGAGTGGTATTGCGCAGCAAGACTTGACAAATGTCAGTATAGAGAAGATTGTCAGAGCTATTGAGCCAGATTTATTCGAGGTGGTTGATGCTACAGATATCGATGATATCCTAGATCGGATACATCATGCTGTGAGTCATCAAGGCTTGAAGGTGCTCTTAGTAAGAAGCATATGTCGCCTAGAAGAGAAGAAAGACCCTAAGATGAAAGCGCGTGTATTTGTTGATACAGATGCGTGTCGAGGAGAGAATTGTAGGATTTGTGTGAGTGAGTTTGCATGTCCAGCATTGGAATGGAACAATGATTCTGGAGTAGCTGGTATTATCAAATATGCCTGCACCCGCTGTGGTTCGTGCATTATGGTATGTCCTCATGATGCAATCAGAAGGGAGGAATGAAGATGGAGTCATCATTCAATATCCTCATTGCTGGTGTTGGAGGTCAAGGCAATTTAGTATGCGGGAGAGCATTGGCTCAAGCAGCTATCCTTCATGGAAAGAGACCAGTATTGGGAGACACATTTGGAGCCTCAAGGAGAGGAGGAAGTGTACTCTCTCATCTTAGGATCTCCGATGGTGATATGGGCCCACTAGTACCTCGAGGACATGCAGACGTAATTGTTGGAATGGAACCGGTGGAAGGACTCCGCGCAGCCACTCAATTTGCTTCGCAGAAAACGATCGCAGTCATCAGTACCGCGCCTGTGCATAGTCCAGCTACACGCTCAGGAGAGTATGAGTATCCGCAAATCGAGCGTATTGAAGGAGCCCTAAAGAATCTATGTTCGGCAATCTATTCATTCGACCCAAAATCAGCACTGGATAGGATTGGTACCTATAGGGTTCTCAATGTCTTCATGCTAGGAGTCCTTGTAGGTCTTAATGTCACTCCTCTTTCTAGGGAAGAAATCGAATCGGGCATTCAGAAGGTCGTTGGATTCGATGACGTGAGCAATGACGCATTCACTACAGGAATAGATGAGGGATACCAGGCTCTAAAGGAATAGGTTACTTGTTACTCCTCTTTTTCGCCTCTGCAGCCTCTCGAGCTTCTCTCCACATGAGCTCTGACAGAACTGTGAACATATCAGCGACACCTTCACCAGTCTTTGCTGAACTCTCCATGTAAAAGAAGCCTTGACTCTCAGCCCATTCCTTCGCTTCATCCGATGGTACTGCTCTATCAGGAAGGTCGATCTTGTTCCCGACACAGATCATTGGGACTCGCATTCCTATAGACTCATCCGCTTCCTCAACCCATTTCACAAGTTCTTGGTAGGACCTACGTCTTGTGACGTCAAAGACTAGGATCACACCTGCTGCTCCGCTGTAGTACATCTTACGAACAGCCTTGAAACGCGCCTGACCAGCAACGTCCCACGCTTGCACCTTGATACCAATGGAAAAGGATTCCTCTGGAGGTGAGATGTGTGTGAGCTTCACAGCGAATTGAGAACCAATGGTCGTCTTGTAGTCGGTCTCAAATGCTCCTGTTGTATAACGATTCACTAGCGCAGTCTTACCGACCGCACCCTCTCCGATAATCATGGTCTTGAAGAGATAGCTGTACCCATCTAAATCCGCTCCAGGACGAATGGGCTTTATTGCTCGGGATCGTATCTCTGTTATCAATGCACTCTCGACCTCAAAGACTTCAGTGGAAACTGCAGTTGTATCGAGTGAAACAGCGTCTTCTACAACGGGTGATTCCATTGTAGGAGATACGAAATCATCTGTGGACTCACTAGACGATTCTCCAAATAGCTGATCTAGAAGCTCTTCTGCAGCCTTGAGAGATTCGGTCGATCCACTTGAGGTCTTAATTTGGATCTTCTCAGCACCAGAAGAGGTCAGGACTGATCCAAATCCAGTTCCTTCAACTTCAATGCTATCAATCGGAGTGTCATCCTCTATGACCGTTTCATCCACGTGGATAGTCACTGGCGCCGTCGCAGCAGGAGCAGCTTGTACCATGCCTTCATCTACGAGAATTGCAGTCTCTGGAGTCGTCACCTGTTTTACCTTGCCATCATCTCCTGTCCACATCAGTACGATGGGGCGAACAATGACGCTTCCTTGTTCTCGAGGTACTAACTTGATCTCCATTGTCCTTGTTTCTCGAGGGCCAATATCAAAATTGATTTGTTGAGGCTCGACATCCATATTTGCCTTGGGGAACCAGTAAATCTTGCCGGTAATCCCCTGAACTGGTTCATCTGTTACGTTCATAATACTGAGCTTAGCAATCATTTCATCCTCTGTTGTGGGAGGAGGAATGACTTTGAATTTTGGAATAACGTGATAGAGACCTTGAATAATCTTAAGAGGTCCATCTGATACTCCAGCAAGGATTTCCTTCCGGTCATCACCACTGGTATCGCCAACAGCGATAGATAGAATCTTTGAACCGATATTTATCTCAGAGATCTTCTGCAACTCAGCCATGTAAAGGTTGTAAAAAGCTATCTTGTAGTCAGAAGTCGCAACGACGACCTCGTCCATGTGATCAGCATTCAGCTCAGCGATTCGTATTGATAATGCTTTGACATTGGGAAGCTCTGAAAATAGTTCCAGCTTGCTTTCTTCATTTCGGTATACCCTAATAGAGCCATCATGAGTCACGACACCTAGCTCCATCTTTCGGTCACCCAATAGATCTCCAGATGCTATAGAGATGACTGGACTTGGTAGCTCAAGAGCTTCAATCTGATCAAGTCTACTATCCGTGAGCTTGAAGACACGAAGCGTTCCGTCACGATTTCCGGTGACTATCTCATCGATCTCATCACCAATGACATCACACACTCCGATGGCAATAGGCATGTCTTCGAGTACTTTCTTGGCGATTTCTTTTATCGTATTGTCAGGATCCATTCTTAGAACTCTGAGGGTCATGTCACTTGCTCCAGCGACAATCTCATTCTTATTGTCACCAGTGACATCTGTAACAACAACAGTGGTCACAAACCTATCAATTGGATATTCACTCAGAAGTTCTAGATTACCACTTGGTGCATATCGATAGACTTGAACAGTACCTGCAACTCCCGGGGATTCACCAGGACCAACACTTCGACCGACGACTATCTCCATCATCCCGTCATTATTCGCATCCGCGATCTTGATGGAAAGAATAGCCCCAGTAACATCATGTTGAGCTAGAAGTACTGTTTCCGAGTTATTTGAATCATACAGCCTTATTACTCCATCACGACCACCTGTCAGGAGTTCTGATGCACCAGATCCAGATACATCACCAACAGCTATCGCGCTTGTGCTTAGTTCGTCTTCGATTTCAAAGAGTATACGTGGAGAAACCACTTCTATACAGCTCCATGTCAGTAGGATGAGTTCGGAAATATGGAAACATATCATCTTTTAGGTCTAGTCTGTATCCGAACCTCATAACAGCTTCAATATCCACCCTTTTTTACTTTCCTCGCTTGTCACAGAAAGTACATTATATAACGGAGAACAGTAGGCCTTTGATAGGTGCACAGTGTGTCAAAGCTCTCTGTTCGTAATATCACTAAGTCATATGAGGATGGTGAGAATGAGCAAGAGCTTGTACTTGACAACATTAGCTTTGATGTTCAGGAGCGCGAATTCCTAAGTATCCTTGGTCCGTCAGGATGCGGTAAGACCACATTGCTGAAGATTATTGCAGGCCTCATGAAACCAGATACAGGTCAGATTCTCATAGATGGAAAGGAAGAGGAACTAGGACATAATCGTGTTTCACTTATCTTTCAACAAGAATCCCTTTTCCCTTGGCTAAATGTCAGAAAGAATATCGAGTTTGGACTTGAGCTTCACGGAATCGACCCGAAGATGCGAAGAGCATTATCTGATGAGATGGTCAATCTCGTAGGAATCAAAGGGCTAGAGGACCATTATCCTCATGAGATCTCAGGAGGACAAGCAAGAAAGACCGAGATGGCGCGAAGTCTTATCACAAGTCCAGATGTGCTTGCTTCTGATGAAGGATTCTCAAATCTCGATGCACAAACAAGGAACTATCTGCAGGAGGAGTTCTTGCGCGTTTGGGAAAAGACTGGATCAACTATTCTTTTTGTCACCCATAACGTAGATGAAGCAGTATTCATGTCAGACAGGATTCTTGTAATGAGTAACATCCCATCACGCATCATTGCTGAATTTGTGATCGATCTACCTAGGCCCAGGATACGAGCGAGTAATGAGAGTCGTGAATTCAGAGCGAAGATACTTGACATTCTAAAGGCAGAACAAGAGAAGGCTCTCAAACTTCAGTGACTAAACAGAAACCTCTTGCCGGTATCTTAGAAGATAGTGTTCGGCTTTCAGGAAGATGTAACTAAATAGAAATCCAATCACACCAATAACAACCATTGCAGAAACTGTCTGTCCTATCAATCCAAGTTGCTCTGTCTGAATTACAAGGTAGCCTAAGCCTAATCCACCACCTATAATCTCTGCTGCAACCAAACACATCCAGCCTATACCAAAACCAATCCGCAGCCCAGCGAATATCTCTGGTGCAGCTGATGGTAAGATAATCTTTGATAGGATTTGGGATTCAGTAGCACCAAAAGTACTTGCTACATCAAGATGAACGGGCTTCGTTCGTTTCACTCCAGCAGTTGTATTGATGAGAATTGGAAAGAAAGCCCCAATCCAGATAATGAATACTTGGGCTCCTGTAAAATTGAATTGGAAGAGTAAAATGGAAATCGGAATCCATGCGATTGGTGGAATCGGACGCATGGCTTCGATGACAGGCCCAAGAATCACGTCTGCAATACGGTATCTTCCTATCACAATGCCAAGAGGACATGCTGTGAGAAAGGCGATAATGAATCCTAATGATACACGATAGAGACTCAATGCAGTATGCTCTACCAACGTATGTCCTTCTGCATCTCCTTCAACTACTAGCTTAACAAAGGAAGCATATACATCGCCTAAACCCAATGGAGAGGAGAGATTCCTTGTAGCGACCATCATGATAATTTGCCACAGAACCAGAAGGATCGCTATAGGAAGAACGCCCTTAAGTAGAATATTAACTATGTTTGGAAATCGCCGTTTCTTTGAAGAGGATTTGCTTGACATAGCATTCAATGAACTGCCTCTTCTGTTACTTTTGTGTCTGTCGCTTTGTTCATGCAATATACGATAGATCAATGAATGAATCTAGGAAATCCGAAATTTGTGTTGGGTTCATTGAAACCTGATCTGCATTAATGAGAAACTCGAGGTATGACTGAACAGCACCGATATCAAGAGTGTAGTTGTAGATGATTCTATTAAATGCAATAGACACTGGGGATTCGTCAATTCCTAGCCAGTCAACTGCTATTGCAAGTGCTTCAGCGGGATGATCTAGAATCCACTGTTCAGCTCTAGTATGGATCTCTATGACCTTTTGTACTATATCAGGATGCAATTCTGCAAATACGGAATCTGTAGCTACAACACAACACGGATGATTGGGCCATATTTCTCCTGACAGCACAAGAGGAACAGTTATTCCCTCATAATAGGATAATGATGGAAATGGTTCCCAAGCCATATATGCTGGTGAATCAGGAGTAAGAGAATCAGCCATGAGAGAGACCTGAGTAGTAAGTAATTCCACCTCATTGACCCCTATTCCTGATTGATTCAGTAATTTGCGGATAAGGAAGTTCTGAACTGTAGGGGATCCGGGTTGATATATTCCCTTGCCGATTAGATCTTCAACAGCTGTTACATGTCCAGCATCATATTCTGTCTTCAGTACTTCAAGGGAGGATCCTTCAGCATTTGCTTGAGCCAATACTGTGATGTTTATCCCTGCGTTAATGCTTTTTGTAAGCGCAGGCGCAATTCCAAGATAACCCATGTCAATCTGCCCAGATAAGAAACCATCCATTTCGTATCCGCCGTTTTGATACACAAGGAGCTGTACCTTGAGATCTGCCTCTTCAAACCAGCCATTTTCTATAGCAACCTGCAACGCAAGTTGATGAAGGTCCTGAGATAAGTATCCGATACGAACATCGGGCACAGTCGTTGGGTACCAGAGTGCTATTATGACTCCTGATGTAACAACCACGATTGCTACCGCAAGCGCTCCTGCTTTTCTCTTATCCATCTGAATCAAACGACTCCTCTGGTAGAAATCGTGAAAAATCCACATATGAGGGTTCGGATATGGGTCATAGACAATGAAGTTTTTAGGTGAATTGAGACTAACTTTGACTCATGAGCCTCCACGATAGAATACCTGAACAACTCAAATTGGCCGATGCCTTGGTCGTAATCACTCTAGAGGATGATGTCGGAGTATTTGATACAGGCGACTATGTCCTCATCGAGGTCTCTCAAAATGCAGGCCGCATCAATGTTCCCAAGATAGCAGAAACCGTCACTAGTCTTGTAAAGGCAGAGAAGAAGATGGTTGCGATTAGAGGGTTTGGCTTCAAAGGAATCGGACTTGGTGTTAGGATTGCGCATGAGATAAAACGTTTAGAGGATAGATTCCAGTATCAAATGGCATTCGATACATTCGAAGCGGCAGAAAATCTTGAAGGACAGCCGCTCACTAGCGTTCAGATCGTTATTATGCCACCAGAATAGAACGATTCCTCGGAGTCTCCCAAAATGAACGAGAGGGAGTATCAAAAAAAGCGATCCGCATTGGTCAAAGCAAAGATTTCCAAATTTCAATTCCCTGAAAGATGTCCAGTTTGTATGGAAGAAGCAGAGGACCTAGTAGCTCTTACTGTTTTTGAAGCTAAAATAGATCATTGGACTGAAAGACGAGGACTTGTCAGTGGATGGGAAAAACAGCAAGATAGTGCAGACATTGCAATGTCTCAGGCTAGAGGTGGAAGCATATTCTGGGTACCAACATGTCTAGCCCATGGTAGTGATACAATCTCTACGCCAAAGAAGAAGGTAATCTCCATTCTTGGATTCATGTTGCTTTTTTACCCGACCTTGTACTTCGTTCTTGGATTGATAGCTGCTGTTGAATACGATCGGCCAGCATTCGACTTTGCTATTCCAATCCTGCTACTAATCATTGCTATAGCAATCGATATTCTGTATGGCTTCTATCCTAGAGCTCTCGAGAAGCATGTAAAATTCATTGAGCTGAACTACTCGAAAGATGAAGTAATAATTGTCCTGAAGAATGAGTCATACAGAGCACTATTTCTCAAAGAGAATGAAATGGCGGCAGAATCGCTTCAAGGAGAAAGTACAAAAACTGAGGAGCTATGAGAATTCTGGAGGGACTTGAGATTCGAAGAAGAACACTGATCACAATAATTGCGACTATTATGATAATTTCCTTAAATTTCGCAGATGTATTCACTTCCAACCTTGTAATTGAATCTGGTACACGAAAGACAACTAAGTTTTCCTTGTCGCAGTACACAAATCATCCACGAATTCGTGTCGATAATGATTCAGAATTCTTAAGCGCAGGATTTGAGGGAGCAGGTACACCAGAGAATCCGTATGTAATCTCAAATATCAATATCACCAGTCAATCAGACCCGATAATCATCTCAGATACGAATGCGCATTTTATAATTCGTAATTCTTGGTTTTCCTCAATGGGGCATGGTATCTATCTCTTTCAAGTTGGCAATGCTACACTTGAGAACTGCATTATCACTGCAGAGAATTTTGGAATATATCTCCTTAATTGCAGGAACATCTCCATTGACAGGATGGAAATGCGGAGTGGATCAGCAGGAATCTATGCAGGAGGACTAGACAATTCCATTATCGAGAACAGCACAATGCACCATAATGATAATGGAATACAAATTGCTGAGGGAGAATTCATCGAGATCTCTGAATGCAAAGTGTATTCAAATCGTGATTCAGGCATACGTCTAGAACAACTTGCCGCAAATGTAAGTGTTGAAGGATGTAGGGTTGGATGGAATAGAGCACGGACTAATGGCATATTCGGTCCAGAAAACAATGCTGATGATGAAGGCGAAGATAATCTGTGGAATGGCAATCGGTGGAGTGATTATGATGGGGAAAGACCTTCTTATGCTATAAGTCTAGTATCCGAAGACCAGAATCCTATTCTCCTTCTTGATGGATACTTACCAACCGTTTCAGGTCTAGATGATATACGTTATAATGAAGGAGAAACAGGGTACAGTATTCACTGGAATTCATCGGATGAATACATGTCATACTTTGAAGTATGGTTAGATGGAGAGATACTAAGAAGCGGAGATTGGTATGGAGGAAAACTATTCGTCGATTTGAATGAAACTCCAATTGGATCGCATAACTACACAGCTGTCTTCATAGATGCATCAGGAAACAGAGTAGCAGACGAAACATGGGTATCAGTTCTACTGAGTATCTTTGGTGGAGAAGGTACCATCTTGGTCCTTTATGCGTCAGTACTTAGTGTAGGTCTAGTAGTATTGATGTTGCTGATCTTAAAACGGATGCGTTGAATAGAATCCTTTTAGATAGAATCTGATATCAAAATGAATCATATAGGAGAGATAGATTTGCCCAGAGAACAAAGAAAACGGATAGCAGTCGTCCTTTTCCTTCTTGTTCTCCTATTCTTTGCTTTGTCTACATTGAGTGACTTAATCTCTCACGAGTTCACGAAATATCCCACAAGGAAACATGTAGAATCCCAAACTTATACTGACCATGAGTTCATAGCGATTCTGGGCAATGAAGACTTGTTATCGCAAGCTGCTTCTGAGGGTTGGGACGGAACAGGCTCATCAGAAGATCCGATTATTATCTCAGGATACCGGATTGTTGATAGTCGTCACTTGTTCAGAATTGTCAACACGGATCTCCACTTCATCTTCCAAAACAACTACCTCGATGGTATCAACGGTGAATGGTGCGGTCTCTATCTTGCCAATGTGACCAATGGAAAGGTATGGAATAACATCGTCATGAACACGGCTATAGGGTTCCATATGCTTCAGATCTATAATTGCAGTCTGGCAAACAATGAGATTTACGATAACTATGTCGATGGCATTGTATTGGAGTTACCCTGCTTAGGGAATAATGTCACGGATAATCACATCTATGATAACTCAGAGTGTGGAATCATTCTTGACTATGGTTGTACAAATAATCTCATAGCAAATAATGAGATTCATGACAACAATGGGAATGGCATATATCTCTGGCAATATTATTTTGAACCACTAATCGCAAACAACACTATCGAAAACAACCTAATCACACGACAACCTGTTGGTATCTCAATACAGGGAAGTAGTAACCTCATCAGCAACAATACCATAAGAGAAGCAGGCAGGAATGGGATTCTGTGCAATGGAATCAATAATACCATCGAGGGTAACACGATCGAACACGGAAATCGTGACGGTATCAGTCTCTATTCCTATGCTAGGAACAATACTATAATCTTCAACACAATCGGCAACAACTCACAGGCAGGTCTTGAGATTGATGTGAGATCTAGTGGCAACTATGTTTCGAGAAATGATTTTCTAAAGAATAACTACTCTCTGCAAGTTTGCGATGATGGAGAGGACAATGTATTCCTCAAGAACTACTACAGTAATTGGAACTCACCAGATGGAGATACAGATGGCTACGTGGATTATGCATATCCGGTGTTTGGAGATGCGAATAATACCGATGAGTTTCCAACCCTAACGCCTAACAGCAATTATGTTCCTGATTGGTATTCATATGAGGAAGTGACTGCAACGGCAGTATTCAATCCAAATTGGGACATTGTGATTCCATTCATTCTTCCAATCACTGGAATTCTCCTACTAATGGTAGTGGGAATTCTCCTTCCTAAGAGAAGGACTGGGGTCTAAAGTTCTCATGTCCACGATGAATCAATGCCAATTTCTGAATACAGGCTTATACATTCTGTTTGGTCGACAGATGGATAACTGCCTAGAACTTGTGTTGTAAGTTGGCCCATTAACTTTAACAGTCATTATTCATATGAAGCAGATTGTGGTGAGAGGAGTTGCCGCACATTACATGGAGAACAGTGATGATTGGAGCAATGTTGATAGTATTGCTCATTTGGGCTTACTTTACAATGGATCTGTTCTCATTCTTGCTTTTACTTGGTGGAGCTATAGTGGGAGTATTCTGCGAAGCATGTCTTTTTGGCATGAAAAAGCCGCCTGAGGAGAAGGTCGATGTGTACATGACCCCTATCGGAAGCCTTGATTGAATTCAATCTTGTCAATTCTCATTCGTCTTTATATCCCATTGTACATGCCAGTAAATACATAAGCAGCCTTCCTCGCGCCTCCTCGTGAAGCTTCTCCCTATAGGTGAGATACATTATGACGCTGGACTTTAGTAAAGGCATTACGGAGTTCCGGTGGCATGGAAGAGGCGGCCAAGGTGTCGTGACTTCCAACCAGATGCTCGGAAAGGCTGCGCTCGCAGAGGGCAACTACATCCAGGCATTCCCCGAATTCGGACCGGAGAGAACAGGAGCCCCAGTCAGGGCGTTCCTCAGAATTAGTAAGAAGCCCATCCAGCTCTATGCTCAGGTCTACGCACCAGATGTCGTCGTCTGTATCGACCCGACACTCTTGGACGTAGTTAACCCAGCCGAGGGTCTCAAGCCCGAAGGCACACTTGTTGTGAACACTGTCAAGGACCCAGTCGATATCAGAAAGAAGTTTGGATTTGATACTGGCAAGGTCGTAACCATCGATGCAAGCAAGATCGCGATGGAGGTCATGGGTAGACCATTCTACAACATGCCAACCATGGCAGCAGCTGTGAAGTTCACAGGCATCGTTGAACCTGACACTGTGATCAACGAGGTCCTTGGTCGATATCCCGGCAAGGTCGGTGACCTGAACAAGACTGCGATGGAGCGAGCAATGACGGAGGCAAAGGTCGGATGAGCGAGAAATACAACGAGATCCCGATAGCGGGTAATATCATCGTGCCAGGTAATTCGAAGAAATATTTGACCGGTGGCTGGCGCGCGCAGAAGCCAATCCACAATGACGATACTTGCTCCTGGGTAAAGAACGGTACTTGTGGTCTCTGTTGGATATACTGCCCCGATAATGCAGTGAAGCTCATTGAGAAGGACGGCAAGTATTCCTATGAGTATGACCTTAATTACTGCAAAGGTTGCGGGATTTGTGCGAACGAATGCCCAACCAACAGCATTCACATGGAGGACGAGTAAGATGACAAGCGTTGAACGAGTTCCCCAGGATAAGATCACTGTCGAGGGACTGACCGGTGATGCTGCCATCGCATACGCTCTCAAGCAATGTGACTTAGACGTCCTTGCAGCATATCCTATCACGCCTCAGACCATCATCGTCGAGGACTTCCAGAAGTTCGCAGCCGATGGAGAGGTCAATACAGCAGTTATCCCAGTAGAGTCTGAGCACAGTGCGATGTCAGCTTGTGTCGGTGCATCTGCAGTCGGCGGTAGAGTCGCAACTGCTTCAGCATCAGCAGGATTAGCTCTAATGTGGGAGATCCTTTACTGTGCATCAGGCATGCGAATGCCCATTGTATTCACTGTTGCCAATCGTGCCTTGTCTGCTCCTATCAATATCCATAATGACTGGAGCGATACATATGGAGCACGTGATAGTGGATTCATTCAGATCTACTGCCAGAGTGGTCAAGAAGCATATGATACAACAATCATGGCATTCAAGATCGCTGAGGACCACGGAGTTCTGCTCCCAATCATTGTAGCCATCGACGGGTTCATCCTGAGCCACAATGTCGAGCGTGTCGAGATGCTTCCAACGGAGGCAATCCACAAGTTCCTAGGCAAGAGAAAGCCATTCATCGCACTTGATCCCTCAAAGCCCATGACCATGGGGCCCCTTGCCTTGACGGACTACTATTACGAATTCAAACAACAACAGGTCGATGCTATGGATGCTGTGCCAGAGGTCTTCAAGAAGGTCGAAGCTGAGTTCGAGAAGATGACTGGTCGCAAGTACGGCATGTTCGAGACCTACAAGACTGAAGATGCGGATATCATACTCTTGACTCATAGCAGCCCCGGCGGTACCTCAAAGGCAGTCGTCGATGCACTTCGCGAGCAAGGTGAAAAGGTCGGAGTACTGCGACTTAGGATGTTCAGACCATTCCCAGCTAAGGAACTGGCTGAAGCACTCAAGCATACAAAGGCAGTCGCAGTCTTTGAGAAATGTCTCTCCTTCGGAGCACCAGCTAATCCACTGGCATTGGAAGTCAGAACAGCACTATATGACTTGGAGAAGCGACCAATGGTGACTGACTTCGTTATCGGTCTAGGAGGCAGAGATGTCCCACCTGATACCATCGTTGAAGGATATGAGAAGACCAAGGAATACCTGAAGAAAGGACAAGCTCCATTCTTCGAAACTCTGGGGGTGCGCAAATAATGGTAGAATATGACAAGCCAGCAGTGGCTCTCAAAGACATGCTAAAGCGAGATCCAATTCTTGCTTCAGGACACCGAATGTGTGCAGGATGTGCAGCACCAACGGTCGTGAAGCTTATGGGAATGGCCCTGAGGGGTCCAACCATCGTCTGTGAAGCGACTGGTTGTCTTGAGGTCGCTACGACCATCTATCCCTATACCGCGTGGGAGATTCCATGGATTCACGTAGCCTTCGAGAATGCAGCAGCAGTCGCATCAGGCGTCATTGAGGCGACCAAGGTCATGCACAGTAAAGGCACCTATGAGCACGAGCATGTAGATGTTATCGCTATTGGCGGTGATGGAGGTACATTCGATATCGGCTTTGGTGCTATCAGCGGAATGCTTGAACGCGGTCATGATCTAGTCTATATGGTATACGACAACGGCGCCTACCAGAACACAGGTATCCAGAGGTCTGGTGGTACGCTCCCCGGACAGGAAACCACTACATCGTGGGCAGGCAAGGTCGAGCCAGGAAAGAGGCAACGAAAGAAGCCATTGACTGAGATCGTTGCAGCCCATAAGATTCCCTATGTGGCAACCGTTTCCCCAGGCTACCAGCGTGACTTTGTCACCAAATTCCGAAAGGCCCTCGAAGTAGAAGGACCAGCCTTCATTCATGCCTACTCTCCATGCCCAAGAGGCTGGAGATCAGAGACTGGTAAGAGCATTGAGCTCTCAAGGCTTGCAGTCGAAACTGGCATACATCCCCTCTACGAGGTCATTGATGGAGAGGAGTACATCATGTCAGGTCCCAGCAAGCGCTTGGAAGAGCTAAAGCCAATTGAGGAATACTGGAAGACCCAGGGTCAATTCAAGCACCTCTTCAAACCCGAGTGGGAGGACTTCAGGAAGAAGATCCAAGAAGACATCAACCACGACTGGGAACTCTTGAAGAAGAAGTGCGGTGTTGAGTAAGTTTCACTATACTGGGGCAGTAGCCCCAGTCTTCTTCTCTTTTTCAATCCGAAACACATAGAATAATTGCATAACTTCTACTAAGAACGTCGCATTCTTATTCCGACAATTACAATGACAAGCACAACTGGCACTGCAATTCCTGCCGCTAGTAACTCAATGGGGATCATGTCATCAATAGTAGTATTGGTGTTGGTGTCCGTAGTGGTAGTTGTAGTGGTAGTGGTAGTTGTAGTTGCGTTTGGTTGGAAATCTACGGTATCACTTACTACTACGTTATCGATACCTTCACCGATAGTCCCGAACATAACACCAAAACCTTCAGGTGTAGATGTGGGTGCAAATGCATATTCATTGTGAATACGATGTGTACCATCAATGAATATGTCAAATACGAAAGGTTCTGATACCGTGATATCCATATGATACCAAGTTCCTCTAAGATCAATTGGAGATGACCAGGTTCCTCTAATCTCGCCTGGCCACTGTACAAATCTATAGAAAGTGATTAGCCAAGGTTCAAAGTCAATGTTGTAGGATGTAGTGTCATCACTCCAGAATGTCACTCTCATACCATTAAAATAGACACTATCGTTGTTTTCACCTAATACATAAAAATCAAAACTCCATGTTCCGTGAGTCACATTGTTCTCATAGTGAATCCAAGGTCTACTAGACAGAGGTGTAGTGTCATCAATACTTTCAAGAAATCCATTTGAGGCACTAAAGGAATCTGGTTCATTAGTGGTCCATCCTTCGTAATTTCCATCATCAAAATTGTCAGACCATACTGTGCCTGCCACTACGGGTATCGGTGATATAGCCAACATCAAGAGATTGAAAATCACAAATATGCCAATACCCATAACATCTAACCTTCTTTTCATCCACTCTCCCTCTATATGATTGATACCTGACGATTATTACTATCACAGAGCTTTTATATAAAACTTAGTTAAATAAAATTATGTTCATTTTTTCTTCGTAAAATCAATATAAAGTGAAATGGGCAAGTTCCTGAGGTTTATTGGATTGACCTTGCAAGAATTATCTGACTCAATGACGAGGGCTGGAATACCCAACGTCAGTTCAAGCACCTCTTCAAGCCAGAGTGGAATGACTTCAGGAAGAAGATCCAAGACGACATCAATCACGACTGGGAACTCCTGAAGAAGAAGTGTGGTGTATAGCAATATTGAGTGAACTTGAGCGATGGATTGCTCCAGTATCTTCTATTTTTTGCATTTTCCAAAAAGCTACGATTCGATCATGACATCTCCTAGGAATGGAGGAACAAGTTTCGCTTTAGCAACCACATTCAACTTCATTGGCCTGCAAACCTTTGTTCCTGAGGCGTTTTGGAACACACCGAAAGAAACCCAACTAGAAAGGGAATTCTCAATCGGTGTGTTAGTGCTATAGTTCTTACACCGAGAGCCTGTGCAATCCAAGATGAGATCTTCACTAGTTTTGAAGTATTCAAACTCATCAAGATACAATACTGGATATTCACTTTCCGAATCGCCTAAACGGATGCAATCGGGAATTTTCGTTTTTTCTCCATTGATGCCAATAACAGTAGTAGGAGGGTTTTTGTCACTCCAGTCAATCAGGCTTGGATCAGGAACTCCCCATTTCCAATCATCTATATCATCCTGAATGGGTACGAAATAGATATCAATACTTGAGAATTTGTCATTCATCTTCTTTAGAACAGATCTTGTATTTGTTGTCAGAAGATAAGGATAGAATGCAAAGCCCATTGATTTTGCTTGCTTTAATTCTTCAAATATCCTAACCATGATATGAAGAAATGTTGGTTTACAACCAACGGGCAAATTCCACAATTCTACTTCTCCCTCATATCTTCCTATGCCTACTTTCGCTATCGCAAAAGGCTCTACAAACTTCTTGACAGAAACCTCCATACACGCACCTCTTGAGTGTTCGATATTGTCAAAATCTACACTTGGTTTAAAAAATGTGCTGATGCTCAAAAAGAGATTTATTGATATTCTTCAGTAGTAAATTCAAGGGCGATCGTGATTGAAAAGAGATCATTCCTTTGCCTTCAACACTTTCTGGGCAGCATGCCAGCCTGTAAGGATTGCAGTGGGTATGCCTGCGGGAGTATAAGCCCATTGCCCTGCTTGGTATACATTTGGAATAGGGGTTTTGACTGAGCTAGGCATCTTTCGAAGTTCATGCACAACGGGAACCTCTGACAGATACGACCAGCCCACGACTGCACCTTCTGAAGTCCCTACTGCTGATGTGATACTAAGCGGGCTTGATGATGAATGGAAAATCACCTTGTCTATCAAGCCAGGATAGATAGAGCTCGAAATGACATTCAACATCCTGTTCTCGACCTCAGTTCGGAACTCATCATACCATCCTGCATCCTTGACCTTCTTGATCAGATCATATTCAAAGAGCATGCTTATTTCTAGACCCGTCTTCCCATCAGGACTCAAACTAGGGTCTCTCAGCGAAGGAATTGAGATTTCATATGTCGTTAGCTGACAGTATTCATCAACCCACTGTAGAATTTCATCCTTTGATAGCGTATCGAAATTCCCAATCAGTGAATCGAGCTTGGACCAATGTACTTCACCCAATCCTGTTTTCGATGGTGTATAGAAGAAATGTCCCTTTGATTTGGATTGAAATTCCTCCAAGGGTATGTCTACGCCAACGAATAATGAATAGATCGAATCGCACCCGCGACTTGCAAGGATCTGCTTCTTCATATCAAGGATACTGTGAATATCTTCTTCGTCCAAACCATCAGTATCTATAATTCGATACAGAGTCTTCAAATCAGCGCTCCAGATGAGAGTATCGTATGGGTACGATTTGCCATATCTATCTTTCACTGTTCTTTCAGATAGATTGACTTCAATGATTTCAGTATCATTCTGAATCTTCCCGCCCCATTCCTTGATTTTTTGGACCATTGCCTTTGGCAACACACCTGTCCCGCCTTTTGGATACATGTAATCAGTATATACGTAGAAGTAACCCAAGGCGAACGATGTGGGAGTCTTCTTGAAGAAATGCTGTGCTATGATATCGATGAGAGATTGATTTGAAGTTAGGTGTTCCAAGTAGGATTCAACAGGTTCATTGTTTTTGCTCATCCGACGTAATGCAAACATGAACTTACCAAACCAGGGAAGGAGCTCTTTAAACACATAGCCTGCTTTCATATCTCTGAAATAGGGATTGTCAATGCCATAGAGAATACCCATATCTTTCATTATTCTCTCGATCTTCAAGGCGATCTTTTCGATGTCACCGACGCTTTCAGGATATAGTCTCTCCAGCAGCCCTTTATAATCATCCAAGCCATTTTCCGCAGAAAGATGGATAATGTCATCCTCGATTCCTATGGACACAGGGCTATCCAGCAGTTCTATTTCAATTCCAAGTTGTTTTAACATAGGCCGAATGATTCCAGCATTTAGAATTGATCTTGCTCCTGCATCAAATGTGAATCCATCTCGATAAAATGAATAAAGCAATCCACCGCATTCTTTATTCTTCTCTAGCAGAAGAACATCCTGTCCCCCTCTTGACAAATACGCAGCTGAAGTCAACCCGGACATGCCGCCGCCAACAACAATTGTACGATGCTTGTATTCACTCATTTGAGGCCCACCATTTCAATTGATTTTGGCCAAAGATCCTCAGCCACTTCTCGGTCCACCGCTGGAGGTGCAGGATCTTCCTCGGTCGTGAGGTTGAAGAATTTTCCACTCACTCCCTCCATGTCCCTTGATACTCCGAGATAATATAGTGCTGTTGCAGAAATTTGGGGGTCTTTCGCAGAACGATCGATTAGATTTCTCTTATACCACCGATATATTCTGCCATTCTGCGAACCACTATTAGTCTTGACATTTCCCGGGTGCATGGCATTGATGGTAACACCGCTACCCTCGAAATATTCTGCGAATTTAATCATTGAAAGAAGTTGGGCTGTTTTGGCGACACCATAGCTTCCCAAACCAGAGTGACGACGCTTTTCATATGTGGGGTCATGTAGCCCTATACCAAAAACAGCAAAGCGATGACCTTCTGAATTGACAAAGATAATGCGTGCTTTGCCTTGTGCCTTCAATTTGTCCTTGAGTATGTAATTCAGAGCAAAGGACGCTAGATAGTCTACTTGAAACACCAACTCATTACCATCTTCAGTGATTATCTTCGCCGTTGAATAGATGCCAGCATTATGAATTAGAACATCGATATCTAGGTCTGACTCTAGAAGATCATATCCAACTTTGCGTACCTCTGACAATCGTGAAAAATCTGCGATCTTATAGTCACATGCCACTTGAAATTCCTGGCGTATCTCTTCGCAGAGAGCAATTGATTTCTCTTCATTTCTATTGATGAGAAGAAGGTTCGCACCATGTGAAGCATACTCTCTTGCAGTCACATATCCGATTCCTGAAGTTGCACCTGTGATAACAACGAAACGTCCTTCGAAATCATCAGTACATTCCTTTAGATCCTTTGATCCGCCTCGCATCATTGCCATGATGTTTGACCATCTATATTGTTTCAGGTATTTTCTCTTACTCATATCCGCCACCCTATGACTTCCACTGAATCTTTCAAGCCATTTCTCATCATCGCGAGATAGTTTGACCATATAGACCGTCTATACTTCCTCGCGTTATTCACCAAAGCGGTTATTTTCCTATACCGATAGGAAAAATCAATTGGATTTACCTTTATTTAACATTACTAAATGACCCTAAATCAATTGAATGAGATTAGATCTCTTCCTACAGTTTCTTCAGTGATCTGTAGTAGTAGCTATCCAGTAACAGGAGAAAGAAGCCCTGAATAATCACTCCTATACCATTACCCATCATGTACAGGTCTTGAAGGAATATCACGATGACGATTAGTCCAACTATTTGATAGATAATGTCCAGATAGAGATTGATGTAGACAGTACGTGCTATTTCCTTCACTGATTTCTCTACCTGCTTCTTGAGAACGAAAGCTATAATGACTAGATCAATGACTGCCCAAATGATCGCCTGAAGACCAATTCCAGCAAGAATTGTTCCTGGCGAGCCAACCATCAAGACAATGCCAACTATAAGACTAGCAATGCTCCACGTCAATAATAGTTTTTCAATACGTCGTGATAGCTCATTCAATTCTGTCAAATTGATCTCTCCATTGAGAGTTTGATTAGACAACATCACTCATAAAGAACTCGGAGGACACCTCTAGTAGTTAGGCAAGATATACAGACGATAAAAGGATGAAACATCCGTCCAAGGATTTCTAGAGGAGTTTGATCAATCTATAGAAACCGTGGAAGGGATCAAGGCGTATGGTCTGTGAGATATGAGGAAACGAGTTCTGCAATAATCTGAGCACCCATTGAATTCAGATGTATATGGTCGATATGAAGAGTATGACCTGCGCCCTCAGCAATGGCATCCCACTCCTTTCCAAAGACGAAGTGACGTATCATGGCAAGAATCATTTGAATTAGCGAATCTCGAATCGGATATTTTGGAGTAGATGGATGCTCAAGAAGATACTCATTCATTTTCTCATTGACTGGAAGATAAGTCAAACCTCTTTGAGTTGCGAATTCCTGAATGTATTGGTTAAATCGATTGACAACACTATTTGCTGTTGATTCTACATTCTCACCTATAGGAGGTATCGACATCAAGACGATTCTCGCCTCAGTTTCTGCGGCAAGCCTATCTAGCAATATCTTCATGTTTTCCTTGAACCAATCATCATCAGGGTTTTGTGGCAAGCTCTTTCGTTTTTGTGCGATTCCAAGAATCTTAATAGGCAAATGAGACATTGCATCATTCGTACCAATTAGAATGAAAATGACTGATGGTTTACAGGCAATGATAGCATCTAGTCTTTGAGCTAGATTCCAACACAGGTCACCATTGATACCAGCATTCACAATGTCAGATTGAGATTCCTGATGGATATTATTGAGAAGATTCACATATCCAATACCAATGTTTCCATGCGTGAGGCTATCTCCTGCAAAGAGGATGACAGGATATCTTGTCTTTCCAGCTTTCAAATCCTTAAGATAGGATGCTGGACTGGAACATGGTAGCTTATCAGCTCTCGAAAAGGTGTATAGAATTAGAAGAAGGGGTATAGAGCCAATCAATGTAACTAGCAGAAAGATAAGCCACATCAAGACCACAGCATTTCTTTGCATACAATAGCACTTAAGATTGCAGGCTAACACCATAGCATAATTCTGGTGAAGACAATGAAGGGTATATACTATGACCTCAAACTATCAAAAGTGGTCCGAAAAAAGATAGGACTTGCACGCAAATTCTCGATGATAAAATATAGAGATGATTGGCCAGAGCCAGAGATCAAGTTCCCAAGACAAGTAAAGATTCGAACAATAATGAGTGGAATATGCGCATCAGACCTCCATCAAATCAACGTACGTCTTCCCTATGCAGCTTCTATTTTGGCAAGAAAAGAGAATCCATTTCAGATGGGGCATGAGGTCATAGGGACAGTAACTGAGATTGGTTCCGAAGTGATGAATCTGAAGGTTGGAGATAGGGTCGTCTTCTCACCCATCACGAATTGCGAAGCGTTTGGTTTTGAGGAATGCTCAAGTTGTAGAGAGGGCGATTATCAGACCTGTCTATCCCTGGTGGGAGTTGGGGATGGGTCTAACCTCGAAGATGAGTATGGGGGCAGAGGTAAGTTTGGAGGTTTTGCTGGAGGAGGTTTCAGTGAACGTTTTATTGCATTTGAAGGCCAACTATCAAAAGTACCAGAAGGTCTGCCAAGCGAATTGGCGGTTCTTGCTGAACCATTCTGTGTATCTCTGCATGCAGTTCTGAAGAGCTTTCCAAATGATGATGAAACTGTAGTTGTAATCGGTGCGGGTATCATCGGATTGATGATGATTGCGGGGATTCGAACCTTGGGTTCAAAATGCAAGATAATTACTTTGGCAAGATATCCAGCTCAGATTCGTGCTGCAGAGATCTTTGGTGCAGATGTTGTTGTTACTGAAAGAGATCAGGAAGAGTTGTATGAGAAGATAGCTTCCTTGACCGGAGGGATGCTCTTCAAGCCTGCTTTGGGTTCAAAGATCCTCTATGGCAATACAGGACCTGATATCATCTTTGATAGTGTGGGAACAGGGCCTACAATCGATGATGCGTTCCATCTAGTTAGAACAAATGGCAAAATCGTGATTGTTGGTGTCCCGTATGAGAAACTAAAGAAGGTCTCTTGGAGTCTACAAGTCTACAAGGAATTAGATGTATCAGGTTCAATGATGCATGGACGTGAAGAGATTCACAGTGAGAAAATGGATACTATCGAACTCGCGGTGAAACTGCTAAATGAGAACCAATCATTATTTCAAAATCTCGTGACTCATAGATTTCCCATTTCAGAATATAAAGAGGCTTTAAAGATCGCATCAAACAAAGGGAAATATAATGCAATCAAAGTTGCATTCGATTACTCTATACTATAAGGAAGCCTTCAGTACTTCTGCAAGTGCTTCCCTGCTCTTTCTGTACTGCTTTGCTATATCACGTTCCATATACTCATCAACATCTGACAGATTATCTTGAATATCCAGTAGCTTAATTCGACGTGCTTCAATGGGACCTGATAATAGCTGTTCTTGGTATACTCTAGACCGGTCTGGAAATCCCCTAGGAGGTTTGGTGAGGGCCTTTACCATCATTCCGACATTCTCTCCAAACTTGCCAACGATCTGAGCCAAAGGAACCTCTGTATCCTCTACGACATCATGTAACACAGCGGCAATTACTGCATCAGAGGACATACCTAAGGATAGTGCATGAAGAGATATTCGAATTGGGTGACTTACATATGGAACACCATCACCCCGGTAGCTTCCCTCATGGGCTGCAATAGCTTGGATAAATGCTTCAGAAATCTGATTGAGCTCGTCCTGAGTTAATTCACGCACTGTCATGTTCTTGAGAACATCGTGCGAGAACTTAAGGGTAAGTGTGCACATCTTTTTTTTCGAAGTGGAAGATGAAGCTTGTAGGTAATGAGAGACCATTAATCATGGCTCATAGAGGGGATTCAGCAGCAGCTCCTGAGAATACACTTCTAAGTCTGAGAAGAGCAGTGGAGATAGGTGTTGACTTCATTGAAACAGATGTGAGATTATCTAAGGATGATGTACCAATCCTATTCCATGATGACACTCTTGAAAGAACTACAGGAGAAGGCGGGACAATAAGAGACAAAACCATAGAGGAACTATATCAAATCGATCTTGGGTATAATTTTTCTCCGGATGATGGAAAGACATTTCCTTTTCGAGATAGAGCGCTAACAATTGTAACGCTAAGGGAAGCATTCGAAGCTTTCCCTAATATCATGTTCAATTTGGATATTAAAGATGAAGACGTTCACGCTCCGGATATCCTTGCTTCAGTAATCCAAGAGTACAATAGAGAGAAGAGTGTGATAGTCGGATCCTTTCATGATACACAACTCTATCGTTTTAGAAAGATTATGCCTGAAGTCGTTACGTGTGCCTGTCCTTCTGAAGTGACACGATTCGTTTTTGCATTGAAAATGAGAGTGCTACGACTGTTTAGTAAGGGATGCCCCTATGAGGTGTTCCAAGTTCCAATGAAGTATGGCAGGATCACAGTGGTCGATGAGAGGTTTGTCAGAGCTGCACATGATCGAGAGACTGCTGTGCATGTATGGACAGTGAATGACAGAGAAGAGATGGATTATCTAATCAATTTAGGAATTGATGGGATATTCACTGATCGGCCTGCACTATTCAAAGATGCTCTTACTGAACACAAGTTGCTTTGATGGTGATTTTTTGAAGATTTAACTAAGCCGAAATAGCTTAATATGTGACTTCCGAGCATGCCTTTTTGTGAGCGTGTCCACTCATATGGGCGGTACATGCATACAAACAGACCAATGCGGTGTAAAATAAATGACATGTCCAGAATATAACGCGGCCGAAAAGAAATGCGGTGTTGACGGATTCAAATTCTACGAGGGCATGAACAAGCCCTGTGAAACCCCTGGAATAAGCAAGGACAAATGTCCTAGATTTGCCATGCAGGGATAGAATCCCAAACCTTGTGTTTGTAGTACCTATGGTGCAGCTTCTTGCTGCACCTTAATCGGTTTTCTTTTGATGTTCTTTCTAATACATAGATTCAGCTGAACAGAGGAATTAATTCTCTATTCTGAAATAGAAAATGATGAAGGTAGTTCATCTACAACCTTCCAAGATGCTTTTCTAGCAGACCCTTAGTGACGACCTGAAAGAGCTCTTCAACACCTTCACCAGTCTTAGCAGAAACCTCTACGCAAGGAGCATTGTATTGAGATGCGAATTCACGAGCATCTTCAAGAGAGATACCCGAGCCCTCTTCACGTTCATCAATCTTATTTCCTACAAAGATAAGACCGCATTCAGGTGCGTTCGCCTTCAATCTTTCAATCCAATCCTTTAGACGCTCAAGGGTGAAGTACCTAGTTGAGTCATACACAGCTAAAGCAATTCTTGATCCTCTGAAATACTCAGAAACGACATCTCTGAATCGTGGCTGCCCACCTAGATCCCACAACATCAGTGTTGCACCACTACCTCCGACTTCAACCTTCTTTGTCGCAAGATTTACACCGATTGTGATCTTCATGTCCTCATCGAATCGATTCTCGGTATATCTTAGAGTGATACTGGTCTTTCCAACACCACCTTCGCCTATGAGCACAGTTTTGAATACAGGGGGTCTTGAAGACATGTCTTTCACCTAATTATGCAGTACCTAAGTACCTATCTGCTCTTCCGGTTACTCCAAGCCACCAAAGCAAGAACGCTAGGAATAGCGGAATAGCGCTTTGAATTGTCGCAGTTTCACCACTATATGATCCTAAGATTAGGAAGATGATACCGACTCCCAACAGCAGAGGTCGTAGATAACCTTTCCCACCTGCACTTCGAATTCTATACCCAAGACGCAGGTAAAGTATCAACGGGATAATTGTCTGGATTGCGAGAGTGATTCCCATGATCATGCCACGACCGGGAATAGCATCTGGATCAATTGGATAGAATAGAAATGTATAGACAAATGCTGGCAAACCTATAATGACTGGAGCTAGAGACCAGCTCTTCCAATCTAAGGCCAAAAATGCACCAATATTCAGAAGCATCATCGTGATCATGCCAATTGACAGATAGAGATAGTGGAAGTTGACATCAGTGACAGGAGCAATCTCATCTATTGTTGGTAGCAAGAAACCTAAGGATGCAAAAATGAAGAACACTGAGAGCAGAAGTGTAGCTCTATTCTTGCTCTTGGAATATCGACCATACGTATATGCGGCGGTGCCAAAACCTATCGCTGTTCCTATTGCGATGAGAGTTAGCGATACGAGGTACAGCGAAATTACATGAGTTCCTGTGCTCACAAGGTATGAAACCCATAGAGACATGATAGATAGTGAAGCGCCGTATCCCCAATATTCCCCAGAGATGCCAATCTCAGGAAGATAGAATGCTACTATTAATAGAGCAGGACCATACAATCGGATGGCGATGAGCAAGAACGTTATCAAGAAACTACCTTGAAAGATTAGGAAAAGGGGATAGAGTGGATAAATCGTAAGCACGGCTGCAAACGAAAGACTGGTTACTCTGCGAGTTGTGTAAGTCAGGTACAAGAAGAGAGCCGCCGGAGTAAAGTAGAGTATTTCAACTATTATCCCGGGTATGGCATAAAGAAGGAAGGAGGGCAGATCAAAAAATATGACACCAAACGCTACCACCCAGCCAATGAGTAATATGATAGTAGGAACTATGTAATACTTCGATCTTCCCAATATCATGAGGGCAGCTATTGTCAAGATGAACGCACCAAACATGGCAGAGGCATAGTAGAAAGCGAGTATCTCAATGGCGGGATTATAGTTCAAATTAACATGCAATAAGAGGGAGGCAATTCCGAGAAAGAAAATACCAACTGAAGAAATGTATAGAGGCCTTCCTGCACCTCGTTCTTCTTCAGGAAGTTGCGCAACTCTCTTTCGAGTATAGTTGATCAAAACAAATGTGGCAGCAATCAGTAGAAGACCAAGAAAGCCTTCAGATATCCAATAGATAGGTACTTGCATTTTTTCACCTCTATAACATCTTGGATGCCCAGTCTGTGGCAGTTCCAGTTTTTCCGTCAGCCTTGTCAGCGGCATTCTTCAGAAGTTCGATTGTGTCATCAGTGACGATTTCTATATTCATATCAGAAAGGATGTTTCTCAGTGCGGCGTTTGCAGCAATAGAATCCTTGTCTTGAGAATCATGAATAGTAACTACGAAGAGCTTACTTGTATCTGAAATGACGAGACGATATTCATCTAATGAAAGCTCTTTGACGTTTTTCCCAGATACTTTTTGGCTATACATTTGAATGGCAGAGAGGAATCCTCCAAAGAGATTCTCATCCATCTGAAATTGCCCACGATTTATTGCAGCCAATGTCTCACCGCTTTGATTGATGATGTAGATACTATGAATCATTGCTAGAAGTCACTCATCCATTTCTGGGCTTTATCAACCGAGCTTCCTTCACCATCTTGTACGACCTCACTCGCAGCTTCAACGTCACGGATTGTGAGAGTTCGGTCGACGAAGAGGATGCATGAATGCCCATTGGAGCATTTTGCAGTAACTAGTACGGGAACCCGTGAAGCATTTGTAATCGAGTCCTCGTCCACCTTTACATTCTCTACTGGAGCATTGCATTTGGGACAAGGGACAGATTTCAAAGTCGTCATTCCCACTATAGTGACCTCAATTTGCGCCTATTACTGAAGTAGACCAAATTCCACCTCAATTAATCAAAAAAAATGCGTAGCTTTACTATATTAAGATTCTCACTACATATAATTTGGTGACTTGAAGAGTTCGCAAATACCATAGGTATAGAATTGAGGTTTTCGCAATAAAGTGAAGCGTAATTTGGTTTCTAGATTAGGGTCTGATTTTTGAGTAAGAGTTATCAATGCAGAATATTAGGGCCAGATTAGTTGGTGCAATGGAATGGTAAAGGCATATGTTCTAATCAAGACAGAAAGCGGGAAGGAAGATAGTGTGTTGCGTCAACTACTCGAACTCTCTTTCACCGAAGAAGCACACAAGGTATTCGGGCCGTATGATATAATTGCTGAGGTCAGGGGTCGTGATATGGAAACCCTTGTCGAGATTATAACTCAGAAGATTAGAGTAATACCTGGTACAATTGATACTCAATCACTAATGGCAATTGACATTGAGATTGATATGGCTTCTACTAGCCTCGCAAACTAAATGGCATCATCTAATACATGCGGATACGAGACTTTCACTTCGGAACTATGTGATATTTAGTTCATCTAAAATTTAGTTAAAAAGGAGTTGTAGGTAGTCAAATCGGGACCATTTATTGTTGGAGGTAACCCGGATGAAACCACTTTCAAGAAAACCCTTTGTTCTAATGCTACAAGATGATGCTGGTGAGCTTTCACATCTCAAGCTTGATCCAGGGAAGGTGAATAGTAACACGGCTGTTATCGTTCTCGATGAATATAGCGATACGTGCTGGGTATGGATTGGTAGAGATGTCAATATGCCAACTCGGATGCACGCATTAAGGATGAGTAAAAGTGTACAGAAATCCGGCTATACGGTAGGAGCAACCACAATTGGTATGTCAGTTTCAAATCTAATTGAAATGATGGAGAAGGACGACGGAGACCCAGAAGTTGCATCAAATATAACATCATTCAGAGAGATGCTTAGTCGAAAATGGGGTTTTGATGATGGTGTTCTTGCATATGATCCAAATCGTGCAAAATCCTTTGAAGCTAGACCACCTGAGATTGTTGAAACAGCAACTCCATCAATCACAACTCATGTCGCGCCTAGAAAGAAGGAAATGCTCGAAGTTGAAGCTGAAACAGTTGAGCCAGAACCACAACCCGTTATTGCAGGATCAATACCAAGTATCACTGCCGAGAAGAAAGCAGCATTTCTACTATATGCGGCAGTCAAAAACTCCGATGTGGTATACGTTGAGAAAATTGAACGTGATGGAGTATCAGGTCTAAAGCTTGAGGTTCCAGGTAGTCCACCTCTAATTTTAGAGGCTCTTCTTGACGGGAGTCACATATCAATCTCGCCAGAAGACTTCGGTTCTCATGAGCAATCGTCGGAGATAAAGAAGACCTATGAAGATTGGTTGAATAAACTATAATCATTTCTTGGCGGAGAACTCCGCCAAGGGAATTCTATTTTTCTAAAGAGCGATACCAGTAGGTATAGCAGTTCTCAAATCCTAGTTTTTCGTACATTTTCATAGCAGACTCATTATCGGTTTCTACTTGGAGGAATGCATGTCTTGCGCCATTTACTTTGAAACCCCATTCTAACAAAGCATCACTAAGAGACGATGCCATGCCTTTTCGTCGAAAATCAGGATGAGTTCCAAGACGAAATAGTCCAATCCACCCGCTGTGAACCATGCCAACTCCAACACAGGAAACTACCGAATTGGTCCGGATTTGAGCGAATTTCTTCGGAATTTTTGATCGTATCATTAGATCAATTCTTGCTTGAGCAGTTTCTCGTTCACGATGAGAATTTTGGAAGAAACACTCCATCCAAGAAGCATCAGGATAATCTAGAAGCTCCACCTCATAATCAAAGTACCTTCGATTATAATCAATAATACTCATGGTTTGCGTTTCAACCTCAATGCCCATTTTCCAACCTCGATTCTTTAGATCTTCATCCAATTCAGGTGGATAGCTGTATTTGGTTAGCTGGAATCTCGCAGGGTGCCCTCTCTTCTGGTAGTGATTAATCACGAATGTAATAGCAGCATCTAAATCAAGACCTGGCGATGAAATTGGAAGAACGCTATTCGCCCGATATGTGATACCACCATTGAATCTTAGCTGCCATCCTCCAAGATGCTCGACCTCATGTGCAAGCCACATCTCTGAGCTGATTAGCTCCAAATTAGTTACATCGTTGCTGTTCATATGAGCTCTTCCTACCAAACAAAGGATTTTCAAGTTAGAAGGACAATGCGTCACCTTAATCAACCTACTTCCAATGCACAGAACAGACATGGTGGATTAGATGGCAGAACTTCGTTGGAATAGTATGCTTGGCGAATGGGTCATTGTCACTCCACAACGCGCGAGAAGACCATTTCAAGATATAGAACAAGAGTGCCCTTTTTGTCCAGAACGAGAGGAAACTACAGGCGATTGGAAAGTATTGACTTTGGACAACAAATTTGCAGCTCTTCAACCTGACGACTATCCAGTCAATCTAGATTCACCTCTAGTGATCGGAACGAATGCACACGGATACTGTAAGGTGATAATTGAATCAAGAGATCACGAAATGCAAATTGAGAGAATGGATGACTCGCAACTGACACGTGTTTTCCAAGAATACCTTAGAATCTACAAAGAACTTGAAGCAAAGGAGGGGATTGAGTATATCCTTGAGTTTGAGAACAGAGGAAAAGCCATCGGAGTGAGTCTGAATCATCCACATGCCCAGGTGTACGCATTTCCATTCATTCCTCCAAGAATCCTGAGAGAGATTCATCAATTCAAGAAATATGAAGAGGAAAATGATGTCTGTCTTGTATGCGATGCTATCGTGAATGAGAAGAAGTCAGGAGAAAGAATAATCAGAGAGACAGAGAACTTCATCTCTCTCATTCCATATGGTGCACGACTACCATATGAGGTCCACATCTATCCTAAAGAGCATGTACAAGACCTATCGGGTATCGAGAAGAATCTAGCAGAATTCGGAAGCGTAGTTGCAGACACTATCAAACGGTATAGTCAGGTGTTTGACGAAATTGCCTACACAATGGTCTTCCATACAAGTCCCTTGAAAGGAAATCATAGCAACTGGCATTTTCATGTGGAATTCTATCCTCCGTGGCGTGATCGTTCACGAATTAAATATCTAGCAGGTGTTGAGTCAGGAGGTTGGACATATACTAATGACTCATCTCCGGAAGATAAGGCAAAAGAACTCCGTGAGGCACTCTAAAGATGATTATACCTGATGGTATGCTAGAAGAACTTCAAAAACACATTACTACAAAAGATGCGAGCTCCTTCATTGCTAGAGCACCAGGCAGAATCGAGGTGTTGGGAAACCATACCGATTACAACTCAGGACTCGTTCTTGCAGCCACAATTGACAGATACATATGGTCGCTTGGTGTGAAAAGTGATAATGTACATCTTGTTGCTATGGACCTAGGAGAAGAAATCGAGTTTTCACCTACTGGGAACCTCCCGAATTTTGAGAACAAATGGACAGATTACGCCAAAGGAATTTACTGGGCCCATGAAAGAAGAAAGCACAAGGTTACTGGTGTTACTGCGGTCATCCACGGAGATGTTCCAAGAGGAGGGGGGTTGAGCTCATCAGCCGCTCTTGAGATCTCTCTAGCAAGCCTGATCCAAAAGATTAGTGGAATTCAGCTGGGTCCGAAACCAGCTGCAATAATCGCATTCGAAGCAGAGAGATTGTTCTGCGGCGTTTCTTGTGGCATAATGGATCAATTTACCTCTCAGATGGGGCAACCAAATTCACTACTCAGTGTTAACTGCAGGAATTTCATGACGAGTAACTATGTGCTTCCCTCCGGAGCATCATTCATAGTTGTAGATTCTATGATTTCAAGATCTGCAGAAGACGCACTCGGAACGAGAAGACAAGAGTGCATTTCCGCCCTCAAGGAGCTACAAGAGGCAGAGTGGACAATACAGAGCTTGAGCGACCTTTTGCCTTCACACCTCGGCAAGGTCAGAGGTATACTAGAAGATCGACTAGCTGATAGGGTCACTCATGTTGTAGAGGAAAATGAGCGAGTTCGTCAGGGGATTAGGGCAATTGAGGATAATGACTTACATGCTTTTGGAGAGATCATGGTTCAGTCTCACACTAGCTCACGAAACCTATACAAGGTATCTCATCCCAACCTTGACTTTCTGGTAGAATCAGCCATAGAACAAGAGGGAGTTCTTGGTGCACGTCTTTCAGGAGCAGGATTCGGAGGAGCTGTATTGGCACTTGTGAAAGATAGTAAAATCCCTACATTCATGGAATCCATCTCAAAGATTTATGAATCTGGAATGAGAAAAATACCGAACGTCCTACAAATATCGATTCCCGGGGGAGTTATAGTCAATTCAGTCTGAATTTCCATGTCTAAGACAGTTTTAATAGTGAGAACTCTGCCATGTAGTCAAATGAGTCTAGTTGTGATTATACTCGGCATATTTCTGATATTAGAATTCTCCAATGTTCTAGCGCTCTACTTTGCCCCAGGAACGACTAAGGCTAATGCTGTAGGTGTTTTCACAGCTTGGGAAAAGTCGAAACAGGATCCAGAGATACATAATTTCGTCAAGTATCTAGTATGGTGGGTCGCTGGTACAAAGTTGATCTTCATATCATTGATGGTTGTAATTCTCATTTTCGGGGATGTAATAACACAATCATTTGCGATTTTAGCTTTGATAATTACTACAGCTACATTCTATTGGAAACTATTCCCATTGATTCGCACTATAGATGCAGAGTCCCAACTGGTAACAAAGGGATACTCCAGAACCTTAGGAGGTATGATAATAATCATCATCATTATGTTTCTGGTGGCATACCTCGTTTCAGCAGGATACATCATCATCTAAATATATTCGATGTCCAATCAATTGAATTCGATGCAATTAATTACGTGTTGCCAATGTATGCTAAGCGATGTCAAAGGTGAAGATAATGCGAGAAGACGAATTCAACTCCATCATCATCAGTGAAACCCACTGGGATAGAGCATGGTATCAAACATTTCAGCAATTCAGACTCCGATTAGTGAGACTAGTAGATAAACTACTACATATCCTAGAAAATGATCGTTCGTTTACGCATTATACCTTTGACGGCCAGACTGTCGTCTTGGAGGATTACTTGGAAGTTAAACCAGAACAGAAAGAAAGACTCTCTAAGCTGATTCAGGATGGCCGCATCGATATCGGACCATGGTATATTCTGCCAGATGTATACCTGGTTTCAGGGGAGAGCTTGATTCGAAACTTCTTGAGAGGTAAGATGATAGCAGCAGAATTTGGTAGATGGATGAATGTAGGATATATACCAGATCCATTCGGACATGTGAGTCAAATGCCCCAGATTCTATCACAATTCTTGATCGATTCCATTATCTTCGCTAGAGGAACAGGAGAGGAATCGGAGGAGCTGGGATCGGAGTTCATTTGGGAAGCCTCCGACGGCAGCGAAGTACTTGCTCATTGGTTACCAGGGTCATATGGCAATGCAGCCAATCTTCCAGAGGATATACAGGATGCCATCTACGTCCTCGAGGATGTTATCGGGAGGATGAAGCCATGGTCACGCATAGGAACCTACCTGTTGATGAATGGTTCAGATCATCTTGAACCCCACGAGCATCTCCCAGAGGTGGTTAGAAGATTCAATGAAACACATGAGGATAGAATCATTATCGGGACTTTACCCATGTTCGTTGAGAGAATAAGGCAAAAGCAAGGAGAGCTTAAGCGA
>JAEORN010000072.1 GCA_016840825.1 Candidatus Thorarchaeota archaeon
AGGATAATTGAATCCGGAAGACAGATAGTCGCTCATGACAATAGGAAAGATGAGCGAGATGAGGAAAGGTCTTCATATCGGAACAAGTGGATGGTCATACGGTAAGGACTGGTCGGGTATATTCTATGCATCAGGAGAATCAATGTTAAAACAGTATCTCAAGTATTTCCAGACCGCAGAGATCAACTCAACCTTCTATGCACTTCCAAAATCCAATTTTATCAAGCATCTTTCCACGTTGGATGAGAGTGTCTTCTTCTCAGCTAAACTTCCGAAAAAAGTCACACATGACAATCGTCTCAATCTATCAGGAGCGGGCGGTGAAACGCTCACTGAGTTTTTCAGGCTGATAGAACCCATCCGAAATCGAATTCCAGTGCTCTTGATTCAACTACCACCTTGGGAAATGTCAACTATGGGTGACCTAGAAACTTTTCTGTCATTGTTGGACTCGCAATATAGGTATGCCATTGAATTCAGAGACCATTCCTGGTTGATTAATTCAGTTTGGAATCTATTAGAAGACTACGGAATCGCCCATGTCATTGTTGATGAGCCTAAGCTACCAATAAATCTACGAATCACCACTGATTTCTCATACATTCGTTGGCATGGTCATGGTGAAAATCCATGGTTTAACTATCGATTTTCAATTGAGGAGCTAGAAGATTGGGTTCCTCGTCTTGAGCAGGTTAGTGGTAGTGTTAATACCACATTTGGTTACTTCAACAACCACTTTGCAGGAAATGCTCCTCTCAATGCTATGCAAATGCTGTCGCTGCTAAAGAAAATAACTCCCAAGCAGCAAGTGAAACTCGATCGAATGTTAAAGGTGTCTGAAACAACACAGGCCACACTGGATGAGTTCTGATTCTTTACCATCTCGAAAGCCTCTCCAACCGAAATGCCCAAGGTTATAAGCAATCCCTGTGATGTTTGAGTGCATAAAGTGAGAAAGGAAGAGCTAAGTTAGCAAATAACCAAACTAAAATCAGAGCTTTTACTCTGGTATTTGATGTATCTGCTTTTTCAGCAATCACAGACTTGGTCTGTACGACATACCATACTCACAAGAGCAGGATATAAACAATGGAAAAAATGAAACTTAATTCTAAGAGAGGCTACACTAGAAGTCGTGTAATTAGCGGACATGGGCCTCACAGAATATTGGAAATGAAACAGCAAGAAGCGTTGGAACGGCTAGCTAAGGAAGAAATCACAAAAGCTGAGGTGAGCGAATGAGTACTAGAAACTACGATCATTGCACATGTGGTCACAAACGTGAGAATCATGAAGACTTCAAAGATGAATGCACTAAGTGTACCTGTGAAGTGTTTCATAGAGGCATGATTCATAATTCTATGTAAATCATAGTCGATGTTCATCTCGAAAATCTAATATGCGACCTTTTGCCTTCTAGCATATACTTAAGCGCACATCTAAATAAAATCTTCAATTCCAAACTTCCTTCTGTAGCGAGCCCTTGATTGGCTAGATCCAAAGATGTGCAAAGAAACAAGGTCAAGGGAAAATCAATTGAACTCTCTGTATCAACTCACTAAAGTGGTGACTTGTTATCAATACATAGGAAAAGGATCGAAAAAGAATCCCAGAGTAACCAGAGTACCCAAGTGGGCTTATCTTATGAGTGGCATTCTCATCATGATAAGCGTCATTCTTGCTTTCGCAATTGTAACCGTTGTGTTTTCATTTCTGGGATTACACTCCCTTTGGGAGATAGACATCCAAATACTATTGCTATATGTCATACTTCCACTTAGTATTCTTGCCACACTAATAACTGTGACAATGGCAATACTGTTGACGAGGAAAAGGGAGTAGTCACTATATCATAAGGAATGGAATTTCTCTAGAGTAGATCGTAGCAAGCCAATTATTGCCATCTCGAAAGCCTAGTAGGCATAAATCTGCCAACTCCTGTATACTCGAATGCACTTCTAAGTAAATATCTCAAATGTCAGATTCATGGAATTAAAAGAAATCAATGAGGTTATCTTGACTTATGAGCATCACACCATATGGAAACTAGGGATGCCTGTTGTTGCTGGTGCGAGAAGTCAGAGAATCAATGGAATAGCTCAATACGCTGGTGGAGTAGCCGGGGAAAGAGATACTGCTCAGCTAGGTGCTTTGCTGCAGCTGAGTATCAAGCCCATGTTGCTATTGCCATCTTTTCCATCCCTCTTCTTTGGTTTCCAATATTGAGTTTTACAGCATCAATATCATTTGAAGGATCTGCATTCTACCTTGCTGTTTCTTTATTTCTCATTACAATAGCAATTGCATTCACAGGTTTTTTTGTCTACATGGTTGCTATCGGGAAGGAGGAACGAAGAGAGAGGGATTTGAGGAATCTATCAACTCATTAATTGAAGGCAGCCATTTCATAAAGCGTATATTCGCCTGGGGTAATATTAGTTTTAGAGCAAGATGCCACACAATAATCACAATCATAAACATAAGAGATCGAAGATTGGAAACGCAATTCCTCCTAAATACGGCCAATATCCGCCTATGCTAATAAGATGGACCACTGACGTTGATAACTACGCTAGAAAGAAAGGTCGAAAAGAACCACGAGCTCTAAGGCATCATTATGTGTAGAATTTGTGGAAGCAACAGTTGCATATTGAGAAAAACCCTCATACTGAAGATATGAGTATATCAAGACACTAGCTTTGCAGCATTGGGAATATATGGACTGACTACTTCTTTACCTTTGGAAAGCCTAATAAGTGGACCAAAGGCTCTTCGCCGAGTCAGGTGAATAACCGATGAGCTTTGATATTATCGCTGAGCCAACAGTAAAATCGCCACGAGATGGTCGCCCAAAGAGGGGCCGTGGTTTTAGTAGTGAAGAGACTGCTCAAGCAGGTCTCTCAATAGAAGAAGCTCGGCGAATGGGACTGATTGTGGACATTCGAAGAAAGACAATCCATCCTGAGAATGTAGATGCATTAAAGCAGTATATGAAAGACCTCGAAGAACTGGTTGCTGCTCTGGCTGAAGAGGCTGAGCCTGTTAAAGCCAAGGCTACTGCTGCAGTCGATGACTTGGCATCACTTCGTGCTGTTAAGGAGTCAGAAGTTCCGTTGCTTGTAAAAGCCGGCATCAAATCGTTTGAAGACCTAGCATACTGTGACATCTCAAAGGTTGCCAATAAGACAGGTATCGATGAAGATAGGATTACTGCTATGGTCAAAGCTGCTCTAAGAAAAGTCTAGAGCAATAACTGACCTAACCTTAGGG
>JAEORN010000073.1 GCA_016840825.1 Candidatus Thorarchaeota archaeon
AACACCTCTTTTCAATGAGAAGGAAGAGATGAAACGATTCCTCGGATTTAGCAAGGGAAATCCGGTTCGAAAACTCTGGGAGCAGCTGGTTGATGAGAAGATGTACGGAGCATTTGATGAAGGACGAGTGGATGAAGTGTTGAGTAATGGAGACAAGTTTAGTCTGGGGGATATAACTCTGCAAACAATCTATACACCAGGTCATCTCCCAGACCACATGTGTATTGAAATTCTCGAACCAAATCTGGTTTTTGCGTCTGACATCGATCTAACTGAATTTGGCCCATACTATGGACACCCCAATTCATCAATACGCGATTTCAAGAACTCTATTCGAAAACTGCAGCATGGTAAATATAATGGTCTCATCAGTGGGCATTTGAAAGAACCACTTGTCGAAGATTACAAAGATAGACTTACAGCATACTCTCGCCAGATTGGAATGCGGGAAGATCTTGTGCTCTCAGCGATTCTTGAGGGAGCAAAAACAATACCAGAGATAACAGCCACTCCAATCATCTATCCCTCTTTAACGAACCCAGTTTTCCTCCAGTTTGAAGCATGGATGATTGAACATCACGTTGCATCATTACTAGCAAGTGGGCTTATTGAGGAAAGTAAAGGGAAACTTTCACCACTCTAGAGAATTATTGGTAATAGTAATAGTCCTTCTAGAATTACATAGGGGATGATGATTGCAATAAGCCCCTCAACGAACCTAGATTTCAATGGAATGAAGGGAAATAGAAAGCCAACCTTCATCCGGTACTGTTTCCAGTCCTCACCAAACTTCTTCTCGAGGTGCATTTCTTCAGCCCATGCAAGAATAACATAGGCAACCAAAGTCAGGACCCAAAGTATTCTCGTTTGGTCCACTGTAAGCCAGCCTAGTCCAAATGTATTTTGAAGTATCCAAATACTCTGGTATGTCATTATCAGGGTGAAGATTATCAAACTGAAATATTGAGGATGTCGACACATACGATAGGGTCCACTTGTAACCAACCCCCCTATTTTTGCTCTCCAAAGATAAACTACTGAATATAGCAAGAGTAAAAGCCCCAGACTGGAACATGTAACAACAAGTAATGGTCCTGGTCGAGTTAAATCGGGAAATTGTAGAGGGGTGGATGCAGCGTTTCCAAACATCATCATCAGATAGATTATGAATGGAACTGTCATGAGACCGCCCCAAGCTGCTAGAGGAGGAAGCGAAGCCATGAATGGAAGAAGATACCCTATGGCTGTGGTCACCTTCATCTTTAAGTCTTCAAAGCGAGTTGAGTTCTCCGATCCTGTTCTAGTAGAATTGCTCACCTTTCGCACCATTATGAAGGCTTTTTTGAACGCTTATCTAGCCTTGTTTCTGCGTAAATGAATCATATTCAAATAACAATAGTTAATAGGATAGAAGAGATTTCAACGACACCCTTGCCTGGAGGGGTTTACTTGACCACAAATCGATTGTCTAAGGAGAAGAGCCCGTATCTACAACAACACGCAGAGAACCCGGTTGACTGGTATCCGTGGGGAGAAGAAGCCTTTGAGCTCGCAGCAAAAGAAAGCAAACCTATCTTTCTCTCAATTGGGTATAGCACTTGTCACTGGTGTCACGTGATGGCTCATGAGTCATTTGAGGATGAAGATGTAGCTCGATTAATGAATGATGCTTTTGTAAATATCAAAGTGGATAGAGAGGAGCGACCAGATATAGATGGAGTCTATATGGAAGTGGCACAGTTAGTAACGGGACGAGGTGGTTGGCCCCTGACAATCATCATGACACCTGACAAGAAGCCATTCTATGCAGCCACCTACATTCCTAAGGAAAGTCGCTATAACATGCCAGGAATGAAAGAGCTAGTTCCACGCATCAAGGAAATGTGGGTAACGAACCAAGCTAACATCGACGAAGTGATAGGTAGAATCGAAGAAGCACTCTCAGAATCTGGCGATACTGGACTCAGGAATGATATTACCATTGATGTTGTAGATCTAGCTTACTCGCAATTTTCGCAGAGATTTGATGAGAAAAGAGGCGGCTTTGGTTCAGCACCTAAATTCCCCTCACCCCACAATCTTATGTTAATTCTTAGACACTGGAAGAGAACGGGAGATAAGAGAGCTCTATACATGGTAGAGAAAACACTGCAAGGAATGAGATTAGGGGGTCTATTTGACCACATTGGTTTTGGATTTCACCGGTATTCTACTGATGCAGAGTGGTTGCTTCCACACTTTGAGAAGATGCTCTATGACCAAGCTAGTCTCATGATGGCTTACACCGAAGCATATCAGATAACAAGGAAACACGAATATGCTGATGTAGTCCGGGAGATATTTGAATATGTCACCCGAGACATGACAAGTCCCGAAGGAGCTTTCTACTCAGCAGAAGATGCAGATTCTGAAGGAGAAGAGGGGAAATTTTACACATGGACTCAAAGTGAGATTAAAGATATCCTCAAAGAGGATATAGCAAAGATATTCCTCCAAGTTTACAATATTCACGAGGAAGGTAACTTCGAAGATGAAGCGATTCGTGAGAAGATGGGTTTGAACATACCGCACCTAAGAGAAGAAATTGACCTGACCGAAGATTCAAACAATACAAGTCGTCAGGAATTAGAAATCCTTCTGGGGGAAGCAAGGACAGAATTGTTCATTCATAGGGAAAGAAGAGTGAGACCTAGTCTTGATGATAAAATCCTGACTGATTGGAATGGATTCATGATAGCGGCTTTAGCAAAAGCAGCAGTGGTCCTCAACGATAAGAAGTTCATTGAGATTGCTGAGAACGCTCTAACGTTCATTCTAGAAACCATGTTTGATGAGCAGAAAATTCTCTACCATAGGTACAAGGATGGAGATGTGGCTATAGGAGCCTTTCTCGACGATTATGCATACCTAGTTTGGGCATTATTAGAAATGTACGAGGCAACCTTCAAACCAGAATATCTGGAACAAGCAAAGAACTTGACGGTGGATCTTATAGCGAATTTCTGGGATGATAAAGAAGGGGGATTCTACTTTACAAACGTTGATTCAGAAGAACTGCTAGTGAGGAAAAAGGATGCCTACGATGGTGCAATTCCTTCAGGAAATTCAGTGGTTGCATTGAATTTAGTTCGTCTTGCTCGATTTCTCGGTGACTCGGAACTAGAGGAGAAAGCGGCAGAAACAATCAAGGCATTCTCAGGAATCATTTCAAGAGCTCCATCTGGATTCTCAATGATGCTAAATGCTCTGGAGTTTGTTCTTGGCGAGTCTTATGAGATTGTTATTGCTGGAAATCCTGAACAACCTGACACGCAGAAAATGCTTGATACAATTCGTGAACATTACATCCCTAACAAAGTGATTCTCTTGAAGGGGACTGAGTATCAGTCAAAAGAGATATCTCGCCTTGCTCCATTTACCAAGTTTCACGACACCATAGATGGTAAAGCTACCGCTCATGTTTGTATTAACTATAATTGCAAGCTACCTACAACAGATAATGGGCAGTTACTAAAACTACTCGGAATTGAGAGTCTGTGAACCTTTTCTCTACTGTGATGGTTTTCGCCGCATCCACCATATCAGACCGATAATAAGAGCTGCAACCCCACCTCCAGCAAACGCGAGCACAGGACCATAGACAGTGAGGAAGTCATTTGGCCAAATCTCCGCAAGTGCATTACCAGCATCTAGCCATGAGTCAGCAATAGTCAGAAGATCTGTTGATATTGAATTCAGAGTTGTTTCGTACGGGGCTAGTGTCGCATCAATATCTCCAGATTCGTTGAAAGCCTCTGCTATTTCAAGAAATGTGGTTGCTACCTGTCCAGTCATTTGAGTGAGGTTTCCAGGAAATACAAGAGTTGAATTGTCTGCAATATTCTCGAACGCAGGAAGTGCTTTGTCACCTGCATCAGCAAATGCAGCGAGATTTATTTCAGGCATTAATGCGGGGAGACTTGCTAACGCTGTACGATATGAAAGATATTGCAGAGTGACCTGAGCTTCAAGACCAGCCCCAATGAAGAAGAGAAGAGATGCTTTGAAGTTCGTTTCATCATCAACTCCGTCAAACACACTCAGAAATGACTTCAGTCCCTCAGCGGTGATATCTGAGCTCATCTGACGGAATGCTGCTTGTCCGAATTTTCCAACTAAAGCATTTGGACTATTAGGAGAGTAGATTGAACCAACACCAAGTAATTTGTCACGCACCATGGATCCTAATTGATTATCCACAGGTTCAGATGGTGGAGTACCAGGTAGGAATGTGTTTGAGATATAGTACCTGCTTGACCAAGCGTCAATCAGTGCTGTGTAGAGGATAGTTGTATAATTTCCACGACCATCGTCAGGATAACCGAAGTTCTCACCAAACGAACCGACTCCAGGATCAAGAATGGTCGCAGAAGCCTCAGTATCATTATACCCAACGATGAGAATTCCATGACCACCACCTGTAAGTCCTCCTAGTCTCAAGAAATCATAGTCATAGGCTGGAAGATAGGCAGGATCTACACTAATGAGAAGAGGATATCCTTGATCAATTGTATTACGCATCAAATTGAAGGCTTCAATCTGTCCATTAAGAATCCCAACCCGAATACCTTCACTTTCCCAGACTTGAACGTTCTGCTCTAGGGAGGGTATACTGTCACCAACATATAGTGTGTAATTCACCCCGTATTGATCTGCTAGAAATTGTGTTGGTTCAACCTGGGAGTAAAGAGCACCAGGAAACATGAGTAGCGTATCATCAAATCTGAAGTAGGCAAATGAGAAGCCAATTGTTGACGCTGCGAAAACATCGTACATTGTTACATCAACACCTGCATACTGCATTGCCATGGTGGTTGCAGCCCAAGCACAGAACCCGTTTATCTCCTGCCAGACATACTCTCGGGGTGTAAGGAGTCCTGAATCAGAGACAGAGAATTGAGATTGATTATTAACAATCGCAGCTGGCTCTTGAGCTGAAATAGGCACAACAAGTAGTACGATGAGGATTAGTGCTGCAATTGGATATAGCTTCACAGGTGTCAACTCTGAAGATTTGAAGGCGTATGAAATCATAAGGGTGTCGATGTGACTAAACCTGTACAGAGCAAGAAACCTTATTGCATGCTCTAAAAATGGATGATTGAACACTATTCAGGTGACCACAATGAGTTTCGGAAAGATAGAAGCGATAGTCATCGTGATTGGACTCACTATATTTGCTGCGGGAATAATCATTCTTCTACCGAGTGCTCCTATCGTATACAATACTGATGTGGAACTAGAACCAGGTTCTTTCCTTTTCCGAGGGTCTTTGGATAGCACTGATGACTTCCAGATACATTCCCTTCGAGTTCTTGCAGATCCAATCAGTATACATGTCGTCCTGAAATGTGGTAGTAATGATTTTGATATCTACGGGGCTATTGGATACACGCCCACTATTGATGAGTACGAATTCAGGGGTTTTGCAGCGGGAGGAGAGGACTTCACGTATGAATATCCCACGGAAGGTATCTGGCACATCATGGTTAACTCATACTCGGGCTCTGCGCAATATGAATTACGATTAGATATAGAATACTAACTTAGCTCTTGGAAAACATCCTGGACATCAGTGTAAGAAGTATCAGAGAGTAATGTTTATGCGGTTGATAAGTAGAGGGGAGTTGGAGAGCAGTCCTTTTGAACTATCACCTGGTCTTAACTCGAAGATGCAATCTCAATTGCTTCTACTGTCATGGAGGGGAAGAAACCGGACCAGATACAGAAATTCAATACTCTATGGATGATCTTGCTGCATTTCTTGAGAAGGATGATGACATTCAACTCATGCTCTATGGTGGCGAACCCACACTTAGGGTTCCTCTAATCATTGAACTGATGGATCGCTTTCCTGAAGCAAGATTCATGCTTCAGACCAATGCACTTCTCTTGAATATGATTCCTCAAGAATATGCCAAACGATTCCACTCAATCTTGGTTTCAATTGATGGTACTGAAGAAACCACCGATGGATACCGGTCAAAGGGTGTATATCAGAAAGTTATCAAGAATGTCAGTTGGCTTAGGGAAATCGGTTATGAAGGGGACATCATTGCTAGAATGGCAGTATCTGAGCAGTCAGACATCTATAGAGATGTCAGGCATTTGATTGATCTGAGAAACCCCTCATTTGACAATATACACTGGCAACTCAATGTTGTTTGGGATGCTGAGGATAATTGGCAGGATTTCGATACGTGGGTGAATGAAGTCTATAACACTGGGATAACTCGCCTTGTTGAAGAATGGGTAAAGAAAATGGAGGGAGGAGTTGTTGAGGGGATTGTCCCTTTCAAGCCTCTGATGCTATCTTTACTCACTGGCGAAGGAATTGAGATGAGATGTGGTTCTGGATTGGACACTTTCGCGATTCATGTCGACGGCAAAATTGGAATCTGTCCGATATCTCCAGATTGGGATTTTTCAATCGTTGGAAATATTTGGGATTCTGAACCTCAAGAACTGAGAAATGTCATGAGAGTTGATGAGCCATGTCCATCCTGTGGAGAATTTGAGATCTGCGGAGGACGATGTCTATTCGCGAATAAACAGCGACTTTGGGGTGAAGAGGGTTTTGAAAAAGTGTGTGAAATTTCTCGACATCTCTTTAGTACTTTGAAGAAACATATTCCTAAAATAAGAGAGCTTATCCAGAATGGCACTATTTCAATCGAAGCTCTAAACTACCCTGAATACAATAATGGCTGTGAGATTGTACCATAGGAAAGGCACATAACAGAAAAATTGCAGCAACGAGGGAAAGCGATGACATCCACACGTGAAGTACTTGAAAATCTGGCATCAGGTAAGATTTCAATTGATGATGCAGAAAAAGAACTCAAGGCATTAGGACTAGCGAGGATAGGTGACATCGGTCTAGTTGATTTCAATCGACAGGAACGTAGCGGCATACCCGAGGTTGTGTTTGCTGAAACTAAAACAGTTGAAAACCTAATCCAAATTGTACAAGCACTTGTAAACAAAAATGGCGCAGCGTTGCTGACACGTATGAACCAGAAAAAACTTGAAGGTGTTCAGAGAGCGCATCCAAACCTTACAATTGAGTCAAAGGGTTCTGAGGATCATCTTACAGTTTTTATGTACTCGAAATCATGGCCTGAGCCTCCAAAAGAGGGAATAATTGCTATTCTTACTGCGGGTACTTCAGATGTTGTTTATGCTCGTGAAGCAGAAGCAATTGCCAGATTGATGGGTGTTGAAATTTTAACATTCTACGATGTGGGTGTGTCCGGCATTCACAGATTGATCGAACCAATCCAGAAGATTTTGGATGAGGATGTAGATGCAGTCGTTGTGTTTGCAGGAATGGAGGGTGCATTACCAACAGTTGTTGCATCACTCATCGATGTACCTGTAATTGGTGTACCAGTCCCAACAGGATATGGATATGGAGGAAAAGGCGAAACTGCATTAGCATCCATGTTGCAATCATGTGCACCCGGTCTTACGGTTGTTAATATTGGTAATGGATTAGGGGCTGGTTCTGTCGCAGCGCTGATTGCTAAAAGATGTGCGAAAAAGAAAAAGTAAGTTCAATCATCTTCTTCTAGCATTGGTTTCTCTGTCAAGTCTTTCTGCATGATAACAATCTCTTCACCAAGGCGTTGTATTCGCCCAGTTTCAACATATCCTCCGCGTTCATAAAACGAAACTTGATCCTCAACTGCGCCATAGATTTCAATTTCTATTCGTTGAGCGCTCATATGTGAGAGCAAGTTCTCTCCATAGTCGACGAGCATTGTTCCGATTCTACGACCACGGAATTGAGAACGAACAGCAACTCTACTTATAACACCATTCTGGCCTCGAAGACTAACCCTCATAGTCCCAACGACCGTATCACCTACAAGAGCTACATACTGATTTCCCATTTGGATGTGACGAGAAATCTTATCCAACCCTTCTTGAAGAGCACCTGGTGTGCGTGAGAGTTGTTTCATGATGGGTTGATATGCCTCTTTGACTATCTCTTTGATTACATCTACTTCTGTCAGTAATGCTTTTCGTATTGTTACTTCAGCGTAGTTGTAAATTAGAGATTCCTCCTCTCAGGAATTGCATATAGTACGCATTTACATAAATCATTTGGGGCGTGGACTCTAGAAAGTCTTTATCTTCGAACTTCACGCACTATTGCTTAGGGATAGAATCTGAAAGATACAGTCGAGTGTCGCATTCGTAATATTGAGGATTCCGATAAAAAGTGGGTTCAAAAAGTTCTCAGTGAGAGTTGGGGATCTAGTAGAGTTGTAAGTAGAGGAATTATTCATGACGCAGATAGACTTCCGGGATACATTGCGGAGATTAATGAGCAGAATGTCGGGATACTCACGTGGAGTATAAATCACAATATGCTCGAAATAATAACATTGAATGTTCTCAAACAAAGAGAGGGAATAGGAAGAACTTTAGTAAACGCAGCAATTGAAGAGGCGAAAAATCTCTCGTGTTCCCGGATTTGGGTTATCACTACGAACGATAACATCCCTGCACTGAAGTTCTATCAAGCAATAGGATTCACTGTAACGAGAATTCACAAAGATGCTATCAAGGAATCGCGGAAACTAAAACCAGAGATTCCCCTTTATGGTATAGATGAAATCCCGATAACAGATGAAATTGAGCTTGAGAAGATACTGATGATATAGAGAACTTACAAAAACACGTACCTTTAATACGTCTTGAGCAAATCAATCTATATTCAGGAGGCCACCTATTGACCGATGAGAAGAAGGATGAGGAAGTTGCTGAATCTCAGAAATTGACCCCACGTGATAAGAAAGAGATTAAGGAAGGGCTGTGTGTGAACTGTGCATTGGTTTCAATCTTGTTCACAATTCTGCTAATGGTGACAATGGTTCTCTAAACTTGCTCAGAGTATTGCAGGATTTTGTCAAGATTTTTAATGATATAAAGAAAGAGGGGAAATGAGGGTCGTAAAGACACCCTCATCCCAAAGTACTAATTTCTATCTTCATCCTCGTCGTCTTCGCCAAAACGCTTTGCCTTCCCAAGACGGCGAGTTTTATCAACTGATAATCTGTCAGGGTCTGGAGCTGAAAGGTCATGTCCAGGTTTTCTTTCCTTGATACCCTCCGCTCTCTCGCTTTTCCAGTCTTCACCAGGTGTGGGAATTCTCTCTGCAAGGTCTTCATCCAGTTCATCTGGTTCATACTTTTCGCCAACTTCTCTCGCCCGCTCCACAATACGTTCCACACGTTCATAGCGTAGATAATAGAGTGCAGTAAAGATTGCAGCGAGTGGAAATGCAATTAGTTTAGCTACATCCCTGAATAGGAAGAAGAACCGTGGATCAGCTAGAATCCCTGCTTGGAACCAATTCCAAATCTGAGTAGAGGGATTTGCTGCGACTG